>NZ_JAGGZH010000059.1 GCF_021162145.1 Thermotoga sp. | reverse complement strand
TATTCAAAAACCATCATGAGAAAATCAAGGAGCTTTGGGAGAAAGTTTCTGGTGGGAAGTGAATTCTCCTCCGAGGGGGCTTGACTTTTCATCTGATATATGTAAAATACATATATGGGAGGTGAGAATATGTGGTGGGGCAGAGGATTTGGTTGGAGAAGAGGATGGGGATACGGAGGATTTGGTTTTGGAGGTCCATGGTGGGTTTATTTTGAGTATCCTCCTGCGCCGCCTACTCCCGAGGAAGAAAGGGAGATGCTTTTAGACTACAAGAGATTTCTGGAGGAGGAACTCAGGTACGTTGAGGAAAGATTAAGGGAACTCGAAGGTGGGAGGTGAGTAATATGCCAAGATTGGACGGCACTGGGCCCATGGGACTTGGTCCAATGACGGGTCGCGGTCTTGGATGGTGCAGATACATCGGCCCATGGAGCTGGGCAAGACCTTGGGGTTGGTGGAGAGGTTTTGGATGGGGCTGGAGAAGAGGCTGGCCCTTTGGGATGGGTCTTGCTTGGAGACACAGAAGAGGTTGGGGTTGGAGAGGCTGGTGGTAAGGTGGGGGCGTCAAGCCCCCTGAACGTTTTTAAACGGAGGGAGTAAAGTGCGGATATGTATTCTGTATGGTAACTCAGCCTTAGAAGGTTCTAAGCGTGAACACGGTCTTTTCTACGCTGGTGGATCAGAAAAGAAACCCTGGAGTCAAAGTATTCTGGTGAGAGGTACATAGGCGCTCCTTTTGAGTGGGAGGAAGTTCTCTTAAAAAGCGAGGTTCGATTCGTGAGCGAGAAGATAGTAGAGATCAAACCAAGGATATCTCTGATGGTGCCTGCAAATTTGAGAAACAAGGTTCTCTCCAAAGAGTTCTTTGTGGAAAAAAAGACGGTGAAAAAGAAAAATATTTCTTTGAAAACGAACAAACACTGGTGGTGGATGCAAAAGAGGGTTTGATTGTTGTTACGAGATGCTCTCATCGTGAAATCAGCAACATAGTGCTGGATGTTGCGGAGACGTTTAACAAAAGAATTCAACTGGTACTGAGGGGTTTCACCTTTTGAGATCTTCCAAAAAAGAGATAGAAAATATCGTGAAACTCTTCAACAGGATTGGGGTAGAAACTGTGGCCCCTTGTCATTGCACAGGAAAGAAAGCCATAGGTATTTTCGGAGAAAAATTCGCTGGAAATCTGTTGGAATGCTGTGCAGGTGTCACTTTTGAAGTTTCAAATTGATAAATTTCCGGGAAGTGTTTTTCAAGTATCCCCACTATCTTCTGAAAGAAGTGGTATCTTGTTGTTTTTCAGTCCGACTGGATATCCGGAACCATTCATTCCCTCGTGATGATAGAAGACGACGAGCACAACGAAAGATAACTCGGGGAACTACTTCAGTATGTCTGCACCAACCACTGGATGTTTTTTGATTATTTCGAACTCTTCATCGGTGAGTTTTCCAGGTTTGTTCCAAACGCAGTCTGGGACAGCGATCTTTCCTATATCGTGCAATTTCCCGATTATCTCGAGGATTCTGAGTTCTTTTCTCTTCAGGTTCATCTTTTTCCCTACGAGATCTGCTATTTTTGCCGCGTTTCTGGAGTACTCAGCGGTATAATGGTCCTTTTTCCCAACGATGACAACCAGCCTTTCAAGCCTTTCCGTCTCGTAATGAAGCCTCAGTATGAATCTTACGAAAATAGAGTGCAAAGCGATGATTAAAATCAAACCACTGAGTGAACTCCAGTAAGAAATGGGGAGCCAACCACCTCTGGTTCTGCTTTTGTACTCCAGATTCCAGAAAATCCTTGCTATCGTATATCTTGAACAAAGCCTAGAGTCTTTTCCATCGGACTCTATTCTGTAGTACTCTTCTTCGAAATTCGGCGGCTTATTCAGAATTCTGATCTCCCCTTTATGTACGGACCGGGAGATCTGATTTCTTCAAACGCTTCTTCGATGAATTCTTCGTTGTTCTTTTCCATAGCCTCTTTCAGCTCCGCCTATTGAAAATATCCACTCGACACAAGATCCACGGATCGCTAGACGATCGTCTGGAAAACCTTGGGTTGGTAGCGCTCCATGTTCTTCTGATAGTGAATCTGAACGAGCATAATCCTGACAAATATGAGTAGCACAACAATCACAAACACCCATCTGCAGTGTGTCAAGTACGAACACTATCCCTTAGCATCCTCGTGTTCAAGATGATATCTCTTCTGACGGTTTCGAGAAAAAACCCACGATCGCCAGTATGTCCCCCACGAACATGAGAACAAACCCAATACCAAAGACGACCAGGAGTATCGCACCCCATTTGTAGAAAGAAGCAGCGGTGTTGAAGATGGGCACCTTCAGAACCTCGGCAAGCATCCTGTAAGCCTTCATTTTGTAAACGAGGGCGACGATTCCAAGAACGACAATGGTCACAAACCCCGCGACTGCTACACCACCAGCGAATAACCCTCTTGTGAGGAGCGCGCCGAAGAGCACTACGGAAAAGATTACGGAAACGATCAAAAGCAAAACAGCGGGGATCAAAAGGTAGTTGAATATCCTCTTCTCATTCGTCATCTGGGAAATGTTGTAGATACCGATGAGGAACAGGATAAGCCCCACGAGTGAAAAGATCCATCCCACTGTAGGAAAAACACCGAGCAATTTGAGAATCATACCAATTCCTGCCAGCATTTTTGCCGTTGAAAGGTCCATATTGTCACCTCCTTCTCAGATTGTACCAGATGAAGCCGATCCACTCGTAGATGGCTCGGGAGTTCAGATAAAAAGAAGTTGTGTTTGGTAAGAAATCTACAAATTCAGGGGTTCCGAAATAACAGCCAGCAGGGTATGGTACAACTTCACTGAAGAACCTTTTGAAGGTATGAAGTGCCCTTTTCATATGTATCGAATCCGTCACAAGAATGACCGGAACATTCCCAATCATCTCTCTTGTGAAAGAAGCATTCTCATAAGTGTTTTTCGATCTAATCTCGACGAGAATGTCTTTCTCAGATACACCGAGAGATACCAGATACTCTTTCATGATTAGCGCCTCGGACTTCAAGTTGGAGAGGCTTCCACCCGTGACGAGGATGGGAAGACCGGTTTTTCTGTGAACCTGAAGTCCTGCAAGAACTCTTCTCAAAGTGGCATCGCTCAGAGTGTCTCCCAATCTCGTGTTTCTCTCCACCCCGCCACCGAGGATGATGATCATGCCATTTTGAGGAAATTCGATCGGCACGGTTAAATTTTCTTCGAGTGGGCGAAGAAAGAGAAACTCTCCAGGGTAACTGCTCACAATGTAGAGGAGCACTGCTAGAACCACAAGAAACCAGCGACTCTTTTTGAAAAAGATGCTCGCAAGAAGAAGGACCAGAATGAAAGCACCTGGTGTGACAAAAAAGGCTCCGGCCGTTTTTTGAAAGAGCACACTTTCACCTCCGTTTACGATTCTAACCGAAATGCCGATAATCATAATGGGGGGAAGTGGATGGATGTCTGGAGAGTCATAGGGAGATACAACAACGTACTTGTCCTGTCGAAAAAGAACAGTGTACTTGTTTTGGAGATAAACGGGAAGATACCAAAAGTTGGAGAAAGTGTTCGAGTGTGGTACAACAGGATACTGACAGGGAAGGAACTCAAAGCGAAGCTTCTTGCACACTTTGACGAAGAGTTGGCTTTCAAAATCTTCAAAACCCCGGGTCTTCTTGGATTTCTTTATGAGATATCATCCGGTTTCGAGAAGAAATACATTCATTTTCTGAAGATGTTTGTGAAGCATGTTGTTCCCAAACGTTTCCTGGAGATAACCGAAGAAAAGAAAAGAATTCTAAAAGAATTTCTTCCAAAGGCACTTGAAACAAGAGGTATAGCGTTTTCCAGGAAGTTTTCACTTCGGGAGTTTTTCAGGTTCGTTGATGAGAACTTCTCCAGAAAGACAACCCCTGAGGTTGACGATAAAACACTGAAAAGAGCTATTTCCATGCGAAAGGCTATCTTCAGCAGCGAAGATCACGATGTATATCAGCTCGATCTTCCTTCGAAGAAAGGTATCGTGAGAGGACGTTACATACTGATTCCTTTCAAAGGAAAAACAATCCTGATCATGTTCAAAAAAGAGGATCTCCCTTTCGTTTCCTTCTGCGTGAAAAAAGATTTGGATCTCTCCTTCCTCAAGTCTTTTTTGAAAGGGAATGTCACCGTTGAAAAGAGAAAGTCTTCTTGGAGTTTGGTTTGGCGGGGAAGAGAAGTTATAGAGTTCGATCTTCCAGACAAAGAAATCATTCCAAAGCCGGAGCGAATATCAGACCAGAGTGTGATGGATGCCGTTTTTCTGATTAATGACCTTCTGGACGAAAGCGTCAGATTCCTGTCCCTGCCTTCGTTCGGTGTATCTGAGATATGGTGGGAGAAAAGTTCAAGCAGAGCCATCCTCGTGGTGAACACATCTCACTTTGGAAAAGTGGTTGCGGATGTCTTCCTGGAAGAGAAGAACCTTTCCGTCAGATTTTATGCGGAAAGAAATCTTGAAGAACTATCTTTACATGCCGTGGAACTCAAAAAAGATCTCGAATCGATCGGCCTGTTTGCTCAACTTTTCTTTTCCAGGAAAGATCCCATGATCTGGGAGGGATTCAATGCGTACGGATGATATAAAGAAGGCCGTTGCGTTGAAGTACGATCCTTCCTCAATGAACGCTCCAGAAGTTGTTGCAAAGGGTGTTGGAAAAGTGGCAGAGAGAATCATAGAAATGGCAAGGAAGCATGGAATTCCTGTAGAGGAAAGGCCAGATCTGGTGGATGATCTCCTGAGATTGGAGCTCTTTTCAGAGATACCAGAGGAGATGTACATGGTCATAGCAGAGATATACGCTTTCCTGAAAAGGTACGACAAATAAAAAGGCCCCCGAAGAACGGGGACCTTTGGTCGGGGCGACTGGACTCGAACCAGCGACCTCTTGCGCCCCATGCAAGCGCGCTAGCCACCTGCGCTACGCCCCGCCGTTTTAATATTTTACCATACCCTTGGAAGATTTCAACATCTCAACGGTGGTGAATCGGGGCAAGAGTGAGAAAAATATGAGATAGAAGCTACATGTTGTATGCAAGGAACATAACAAGAGCCAACACCATAGCCATATCTTCCCTGCACGCTGCAACAT
>NZ_JAGGZH010000058.1 GCF_021162145.1 Thermotoga sp. | reverse complement strand
TGTCTACTATTACAGGGCATTGAGTTATTACTTCAAGGGAGATCTGTCCAGCTCGAGAGCGCTGTTCGAGGATTTCATAAAGAAGTTTCCAAACAGTGAGTATGCAGATGATGCTGAATATTTCTTGAAGAGGTTATGAGAAGCTTTGTTTTCTATGATAGGCTGAAAGAATGCGATCTTTGTCCTAGAACCTGTGGTGTGAACCGTTCGAAAGGTGAAAAGGGAGCTTGTGGCGTTTCTAACCGTCCCGTGGTTTCCTCCTGGGGACCTCACTTCGGCGAGGAAAGAATTCTGGTTGGGAAAAGGGGAAGTGGCACAGTTTTTTTCACCTTCTGTAATCTGAAATGTGTTTACTGCCAGAATTACGAGATCAGCCAGTTGGGTGTGGGAAGGGAGATCACTGTTGAAGAGCTAGCGGGGATATTTGTGGAACTTCAGAATATGGGTGTGGAAAATCTCAATCTGGTAACTCCGACTCATCAGGTTCCCTTCATCGTTGACGCCCTCGAGAGGATAGAGAGGAAGATACCCGTTGTTTACAACTGCGGTGGATACGAGTCTGTAGAAACAATCGATCAGCTGAAGGGATTCGTGGACATCTATATGCCCGATTTCAAGTACAGTGACCCTGAGCTCGGAATGAAATTTTCAGGAGTCAGGGACTATCCCCAAGTTGCTTTTGAAACCTTGAAGAGCATGGTGAAACAGGTTGGAGAACCAGTGCTGAAAGATGGTATCATGAGGAAAGGAGTCCTTGTGAGACACCTCATCCTTCCGGGATACGTTGAGAACAGTCTGGGTGTCATCGATTTGCTCTCGAAGATAGAGCCGAAACCTCTTGTAAACATCATGGCGCAGTTTCGGCCGGAGTATCAGGCCAAAAAGTACGGCTTGAACAGACCTATAGCCCGAGAGGAGTACCTGAAGGTTGTCGAGTACGCGCAAAAAAGGGGTTTGAATCTCATAGAGACCGAGAGGTGGCTCAGGTGGTTGTAACGGAATACGAGGTGAAACCCCAGAGTTTCCCATTTTTTCCTCTCGATTGGTCTCGAATTTTCGGTCGAAAGTCGAAAATCGTTGTAGAGATCGGGTTCGGGAACGGCGAATTTCTCGCAGAAATGGCACGAAAACACCCAGAAAAGGATTACGTGGGTTTTGAGGTCTCTATAACCTCTTTCGTCAAAGCGCAAAAGAAGTTCAAAAACTACGGCCTGACAAACGTGAAGCTCGTGAAAGTAGACGGCAGATTCGGATTGAGAGAACTCTTCCCTGACAACAGTGTGGAGAAGGTTTATGTGAATTTTCCATGCCCCTGGCCGAAGAAAAAGCACGAGAACAGAAGAATCACCAGTCATGATTTCATGCAGACGTTGTCTGCTGTACTGGAAATGGACGGTACACTCGAATTTGCAACTGACGAAGAATGGTATGCCAACGAAGTACGGGAAGTCTTCGAAATCTCCGAGTACTTCGTGGTGGATTCCTTTGTGGAAAACTTCCGGAGGAAAGTGGAAACACGTTACGAGAGAAAGTGGAAGTCCCACGGCAAAAAGACCTTCTTGATAATCGCCCGTAAGGTGAAACACGGGGTGGTGAAAAGATTGCTGGAGGGAGAGAACACCATGGCACATGTCACATTCGAAGGAACCGTTTCCTGGAGGAAACTGAAGAGTTTAGAAGGTAAGGTGTTCAAAAACGGAAACAGAGTGTTTGTCGTGAAAAAAGTTTACAAAAACGGCAACTACCTTCTGAAAGTGATCTCAACAGACGAAGGAGATTTTCATCAGACCTATTACCTGAATCTTTCAGAAAGAAACGGAAAATGGGTTCTGAAACTGGACGATGGTTCCGACCCTTACAGAACCCCTGCTATGAAATGGTCCCTCAGAGTGATTGCCAGAGAATTAACCACTTGAAGCCCGGCGGGACATCTCTCCAACGATCTCATCAATGTACATCTTCAACTGTTTGTTCCCCTTGAGCAAGGAGTTTTTGATTTTCTTCACACTGTCGGCAACCACAGGATGAGATCTGTTGAATTTCTCTGCTATCGTTCTCAGAGAGCTCTTCAAATAGGTCTTCGCAACGTACATTCCCACCCTTCTGGCCATGAGTGCTTTTGCACTTCGGCTGTTTGACAGCATCTCTTCTTTTGGTACATCCATTACCTTTGAAACAATCTCTATCAACTCATCAATAGGATCAAGAATCAGCCTCCCTTGAGGTCTTATAAAATCTTTCAAAAGGGCGATCGCTTCTTTCAGATCAACTTCTCTTCCCGTGGATTCTTTGTAAACGAGGAGCTTTATTATCGCCCCCTTGAGTCTTCTCAGGTTGTCGTCCACGTTCTCCGCCACGAAATCCAGAACCTCTTCTGGGAGCTCACCGTTTTCGACTTCGAGCATCTTTCTAGCGATGTTCCTCCTTGTTTCTTCATCAGGAGGTTCCAACTTTGCGACGAGTCCCATCTGGAACCTGGAAATCAGCCTATCCTGGAACTCTTTCAACATGCGTGGTTCTCTGTCAGAGCAGATGACTATCTGTTTCCCAGAGTCATAGAGTTCGTTGAAAGTATGGAAAAGTTCGGTTTGAACACCTGTTTTTCCTATGAGGAACTGGATATCATCCATCAGAAGAACATCTACTTTCTTTCTATATTTTTCTCTGAACTCGACGAGTTTGCCCTCTTTCATACTGTCGACCAGGTCATTCAAAAATTTTTCGCTGGTGATGTACATCACTCTCAGATCGGGTTCTTTCTGGACTATGTAGTTCCCTATCGACTGGAGAAGATGTGTCTTTCCAAGTCCCACTCCTCCGTATATGAAGAGTGGATTGTATTTTCCCGGATGTTTTGCAACTTCCAGGGAGGCATGATAGGCAAAAGAGTTCCCCGGTCCAACGACGAAATTCTCGAAAGTATAATCGGGATTCAATGGTGTAAGAAGAACAGCCCTCTTTCTCACAAGGGGTTCGCTGTAAGATGTGTGTGGATCGAACGACTCGTAGGTCAGTTCATAAAAGGCATCGTTTCCGAGAACCGTTTTCACTGCCCTGGAAAGCACTGAATGATATTTCTTCT
>NZ_JAGGZH010000057.1 GCF_021162145.1 Thermotoga sp. | reverse complement strand
TGGTGCCTTCAGTGGTAGAATCGAAGATGGCAAATTGAACTTTCTGTTCTCTGATGTGGAAGATCCGTTTTCCATGACGGATGGAACCTCCGTCGTGTTTGAAAACACCTCTGGTGAGATCAAGAATCTTCCAACAGAAACGGTATCCATCACCAATTCTCTTTTCTGCAGAAGTGTCTACGAAAACACCCCTTTCGCTACTGACGACACGTTCACTCTTTTCGATAAGAGAATCGTCATGTGGAGCAATACAAATCCCTTTGAGAACTCCCATATACTCAAGTGGGAGTGGTATGATCCCGGGGGAAATCTAAGGGAAACCGTTTACTACATCGTTGCCCCAGCAGCTGAAACAGGGCACGATTACTACGACAGTGTGTGGAGCTGGATATCAACGGACACTCTGGGAAAGAACGACCTCGGAGACTGGAGAATGGTGGTTTACATCGACGGTGAAAAAGCCAGCGAAGGATCTTTCAACCTCTCCGCGGATCTGTCGATGAAAACCATCGAAACGGATACCTTCAAAGTGGATGTGCCTAGTTACACCTATTACGAACTCTCTGAAGGGGTTCATTACTTCATACTTGACATCTCCGATTTGATATTCGCGGAAGTCCATTACGAAGCAACCTCCATTGGAAACGGTCAGGTGTATATAACGCCGAACTACGAAATCAATCTGTTGGAAAGCTCCATGCCGGACCCACAAACAGGTAAAAACTTCGC
Source organism: Thermotoga sp. (assembly GCF_021162145.1). NCBI lineage: Bacteria > Thermotogati > Thermotogota > Thermotogae > Thermotogales > Thermotogaceae > Thermotoga > Thermotoga sp. The sequence continues at coordinate 8,251 of NZ_JAGGZH010000057.1, read as the reverse complement.
TTACTGGATTGCTCAGTTTCCTGAAAAGGATGGCCAGTACCTTTACATAACCTTTTATGCGCCAGAGGAAGACTTCAAGAGACTGGAGAGTGTATTCGAGAGGATCTTAAACAGCCTGGAGCTGAAATGAAGATCCTGATCACCGGAAGGCCGGGAGTCGGGAAGACCACATTCATCAAGAAGATCTCATGCCTCCTGCAGAACGCAGGGGGCTTTTACACTGAGGAAATGAGAGAAAGAGGGAGAAGGGTTGGTTTCAAAATTGTTACCCTCGATGGAAGAGAGGGAATCCTCGCGAAGATAGGTTTCCCGTCCCAGCATCGAGTGGGAAAGTACGGAGTGAACCTGAAAGATCTGGAGGAGCTAGGAGTTGAATCGGTGGAAAGGGCCCTTGAAGAAAAAAGTATCGTGATCATAGACGAGATAGGTAAAATGGAGCTTCTCTCTGAAAAATTTCGAAGGGCGGTTGAGGAGGTCTTCAACAGCAAAAAAGACGCGGTGGCGACGATCAAAAAATCGAGTGATCCATTCGTGGAAAAGCTCAAAAACAAAAAAGACATCATAATCTTCGAATTGAACGAGAAAAATCGTGATCGTCTCTTGAAGAAGATACTGGACATGCTAAAATCTAACAGAGGTGGCGAGGAATGACAAGGGTTCTTTTCAATTTGCTTCAGACCATACCACCCCTGGGAAAGCACGCTTTTCAGGTTGCCTTCTTGGCCTCGCAGATTGCCGAAAAGTTGAACATGGACAGCTCGATCGCCTTTCTCTCCGGTTTACTCCACGATCTGGGTTTGATTCTCCCGTACGATGGTGAAAAGACCATTCTGGATGACATAGACAACGCCTTCATAATTGTGAAGGACACCCCTGGGAAACCTCTGCACCTTCATTCTATACTGGGGAGTTTCGTAACGGACTACGTGGAGAGACTCAAAACTTTGTCCCCGATCATTTTGAAGCATCACTTCCCCGCGTTTCACTTGGATCCATCTAAAAGGGAAGATATACTTGCAAACGTGGTTTTCATATCGGACCAGGTCTCCAGATACGTGATGATCAACCATGACACTGTACCGAGGGAGATTTTGGTTCCTCTTGAGGAAATGAAAAGCTTTTTCTTTCCGGAAGTTTTCGAAGCCTGCAGAGAAGTCCTTCTGACAGAGTTTGCCCAGTGGCAGCTTGAATACATCCTCAACGAATTCGCAGCTGATTGCTTTCGGGAGTACATAAATGAGTGTCCAGAGTGTACCGTGAAAGATATCACCCAATTTGGAAAGATAGTCTCCTTCATAGTAGACGCCAAGAGCGAGTTCACAAGCGAGCATACCTGGAGAGTAGCAAGCATTGCAAAGGAGATGGGAAAAGCAGCTGGGAAAGACGCCGAAAGTCTCTTCAGAGCAGGTCTCTACCACGACATAGGGAAAATCAGTGTAAACTACAGGATACTGGAAAAGCCAGCGAAATTGAATGAAGAAGAATTTCATATGATAAGAAAACACGTGTACTTCTCCTATCTCATACTTCTTCCGATGAACAGAGAAGAATGGTTTCTACCTGCCGTAAGACATCACGAAAAAGTCGACGGTTCCGGGTATCCCTTCAAATTGAAAGGAGAAGAGATGAGCCTCGAAGACAAGATTCTACAGGTTGCAGACGTGTTCAGTGCCCTCATGGAAGAACGACCCTACCGTCCCGCCATGGGGGTGGAAAGAGCCCTGAACATAGTGAGCAACGAAGTGAGGGAGAAAAAACTGGACAGGGAAGCTTTTGAAATACTCGAGTCAGTTGTGAAAGACTTGGATTTTGAAGAGATAGAAGTGGGAAAAGAACTGAGAAAAGAGATGAGATCTTTCCTGGACAGGACCATTGAAAGGTTTGGAGACTACGTGCTCTAGCAGAGGTGAGGGCATGGTTCTGGTAAAGAAGTTCACCTTCGAAGCTGCACACAATCTGATAAAGTACCATGGGAAGTGTGAAAGATTACACGGACACACTTACAAACTCGTTGTGAAAGTTGAAGGACGCCTGAGCGAGGAAGACATGGTCATAGACTTTGCGGAATTGAAGAAGATAGTGGAAGACAGAGTGATAGAGAAACTGGATCACAGTTATCTGAACGAGTTGTTCGAGCAACCAACCACCGAAAGAGTTGCTATCTGGATCTGGGAGCAACTTTCGGAACCTCTCAACGAACGCGGTGTTCACCTCGTGGAGATCGAGCTATGGGAGACGGAAGCAAACGGCGTCGTGTACAGAGGTGAGGAAGTTTGAAAGACGTCCAGAATGAGAAAGATCCAAGGATGGTGCCACTGAAAAAAGTGGGGATAAAAGATCTCAGCTGGCCTTTGAAGATACTGCTGAAAGGAGATGGATATCAGCCAACCGTTGCACAAATAAGTTGTTCGGTGGATCTTCACAGGGAAAAGAGGGGCATCCATATGAGCAGATTCATAGAGGTGTTGAACAGGCTTGAAGCGATCACACCCCATACTTTTGAAAAGGTCCTGGATGATCTCATTGTCACCATGGAGGCAAAAAGGGCACACCTTGAAATTCACTTCCCCTATTTCATATGGAAAGAGTCACCCATCACCCGCAAAGTTTCTCCTTTGAAGGTGGACTGCTTCGTTGAGGCGGAGAAAGAAAAGAACTTCTCCTTCAAAATAGGAGTCAGGGTGCCGGTACACAATCTATGCCCTTGTTCCAAGGAGATCAGTGACTATGGTGCCCACAATCAAAGGGCGTTCGTTGAGATATCTGTGAAAACGAGAAAGTTCATATGGTTTGAAGATCTGGTCAAGATAGCTGAGAAAAACGCAAGCGTTCCCCTTTACACTCTCCTCAAAAGACCTGATGAGAAATTCATCACAGAGAAAGCCTACGAGAATCCTAAGTTCGTTGAAGATGTGGCAAGAGATGTGGCACTGGATCTGGAAAAAGACCCCAGAATATCCTGGTATAAAGTCTATGTGGAAAGTATGGAGAGCATACACAACCACAACGCGTTCGCGTGCGTGGAGAAAGGAGACTTCGTCCCGGAGGGTTAATGAGTATGGTGTACATGACTCCCTGGAAGAGAAAGCTAGAGTTCGGTAAAACCATGATCATGGGCATAATAAACGTAACACCGGATTCTTTCTATGCAGGATCAAGAAAACAGGGTGTGCTGGAAGCTGTCGAGACGGCAAAAAAGATGGTGGAAGAAGGAGTCGATATAATAGACGTGGGAGGAATGTCCACCCGTCCTGGTTCGGAACCCGTCGATGAAGAAGAGGAAATGAACAGGGTCATCTCCGTGATAAGGGCGATTAGGTCTGTAACGGATGTACCGATATCCGTGGATACTTACAGATGGAGGATCGCTTTGAGGGCGATAGATTCGGGAGCTGACATTATCAATGACATCAGTGGTTTCCAGTTCGAACCCGAGATAGTAGAAGTTGCATCGGACAACAAGGTCCCGTACATCCTCGTGCACATCAAAGGAACACCGAAGACGATGCAGGAAAATCCCTTCTACGAGGACGTTTTGGAAGAGATAAAGGAGTACTTCCAGGCAAAAATAGAGTATCTCAAAGAGAAAGGAGTAGGCCAGATCGTACTGGACCCGGGTATTGGATTCGGCAAGAGGTACGAAGACAATCTCGAAATTCTGCGCAGAATAGATGAATTCAAAGAATTTGGTCTTCCTCTTCTCGTTGGTGCCTCGAGAAAATCCTTTATAGGAATCACAATGGGCAACGTTCCACCAGAAGAAAGACTGGAAGGTACCCTGGCTGTTACCGCCTACTGCACGATGAAAGGTGTTGATATCCTCAGGGTACACGATGTGCTGCCGAACAAGAGAGTTGTGAAAATGGTGGAGGCGATACTCTGGCGAAAGCAGTGATAGCACTCGGAAGCAACCTAGGAAACAGGGAATTGAACTTGAAAACAGCCCTTGTGAAGATGAAAGAACGTGGCATATCTGTTGAAAAAACTTCTTCGTTCATTGAAACAAAGCCTTATGGTTACACCGATCAACCGAAGTTTTTGAACGCCGTCTGCCTTGCAGAAACGGACCTCTCACCACGATCCCTTTTGAATACCCTTCTGGTGATAGAAAGAGAAATGGGGAGAATCAGAACAATCAGGTGGGGCCCCAGGATCATAGACCTTGACATCGTGTTCTATGAAGATCTCGTTGTGAACGAAGAAGGCCTGATCATACCACACCCTGATGTTCACAACAGACTCTTCGTTTTGGAACCTTTGAACGAAATAGCCCCAGACCTTATTCATCCTGTTTTAGGAAAGACCGTGCATGAGCTTTTGATGGAACTCAAACAACGAATATAGATCTCGGTAGAGTGGTGAGGATTTCACATCCCTGCTCTTTTAGAACCACATCCTCTTCTATTCTTATACCGAACTCTCCTTCCAGGTAGATTCCAGGTTCAATCGTGACAACGGCGTTCTCGGGCAGGCGAGACTCGTTCCTGAAACTCACCGCTGGCCCTTCATGGACCTCCAGACCTATCCCGTGACCCAGGCTGTGTCCAAAGGACTCTCCGTACCCTTTCTCACTGATGAGTTCTCTTGCGATTGAATCGAGCTGTTTCCCTGTTAATCCTGCCTTCGCGTTTTTGAGAGCCTTCTCCTGAGCCTCGAAGATGATTTCGTGTATTTCCTTCACGCGAGCAGATGGTTCGCCTATACAGACAACGCGCGTGATATCAGCACAGTAGTTCTCGTAGACTGCTCCAAAGTCGATGACGATCACATCACCTCTCTCAACAACTTTTTCGGTTGGCCTCCCGTGAGGCAGAGCAGAACGCCGTCCGGAAGCCACGATGGAGTCGAACGCCGTTTTTTCTGCTCCTTCCTTTTTCATCGTGTACTCAAGCAAGGCCGCTATCTCCTTTTCTGTCATCCCAGCTTTTATCTGCTGGATCGTTTCAAGGAAAGCCCTCTCAGATATCTCTATCGCCTGCTTGATCCTTTCGATCTCCTTTTCGTCTTTGACCATCCTCAGATACTTCACCTCGTCATCGAATCCAATGAACTTCTTCCTTCCAAGGGCGGTCGAGAGTTTTCTGAACATGGAAAGAGAGAGCCTCTCTTCCTCAAGGGCGATCACCTTTATGTTGAGATCCTTCACCACATTCTTCAAGGCACCAATGAAATCACCATCTCTTACTTCTCGAACTTCGAAGTCGGTTTCCTGTTTGGCCTGACTGGTGTATCTCGGATCGGTGATGAGGAGCCTGGCGTTTTCAGAGATCAGGATGATGGAAAAGGAACCTGTGAAACCAGAAAAATATATCGAAGAAGCCCTCGAGGAATTTTCAATGTTTACGATCAGAAAGGCATCTGCTCCTTTCTCCATAGCCAGTTCCATCGCTCTGTCAACTCTTTCCATCACGTTTCCCTCCTTAGACGTTTTCGAACTGGATCCGGTAAAGCTTGTAGTACACACCCCTTCTTCTGAGTAGCTCAGAGTGGTTTCCTCTTTCCACAACTTTGCCATCGTGGATCACCACTATCTCGTCAGCGTCTCTCACAGTGGAGAGCCTGTGAGCTATCATTATCACCGTTCTCTCTCTTGAAAGTTCTTCCAGGGATTCCTGGATCTTCATCTCCGTTATCACATCCACATTGCTCGTGGCTTCATCCAGAATGAAGATCTTCGCATCGAACAGCACTGCCCGTGCGAGGGCTATGAGCTGCCTTTCCCCAGCCGACAGGGTAGTTCCTCCTTCCACAATCTCGTAGTAAATCCCTCCTGGCAACTTCTCGATTATATCCATTGCGTGCACCTTCTCTAGAGCTTTCAGGACCTCTCTTTCTGATATTCTCTCGTCGAAGAGTCTGATGTTGTCCAGTATCGTTCCACTGAAAAGCATCACATCTTGAGGAACGGTGGCGATCTGTTTTCGGGCAACTTTCAGGTTGTACTCCAGTAGGGGAATCCCATCGATGAGAATCTTTCCCCTTTGAGGAATGTAGAGCCCGTTTATCAAACTCATCAGAGTGGATTTTCCCGCACCGGTTTCTCCAACAATGGCGTAGAGCTTTCCAGGATGAAACTCCAGGTCCACATCCTTCAAAACCCAGTTCTCGCTGTCGTACGAAAACCAGACATTCTCAAAACGAAGTTGCCCGCTCGAAATTTGACTAGGACCCTTTGGGTTGCCCTCTGTTTCCCTTTCCTCTTTTAGAATGTTCAGGATCTTCTCGGAGGATGCCATGGAATTCTGAATTATATCGTATTTTTCAGAAAGATCTCTGAGAGGTCTGAAGAACATGTCAAGGTAAGAGACGAAAGCGTACAGGGCTCCAAAACCTAGAGTGTGACTTGCAATGTACCTGGCACCGTACCATATGACTAAACTGACTCCCGAAAAATAGAGAAAGTCCATGAGAGGCCTGAAAATTCCAAAGACGTAGAGCTGCTCCATCAGGGATCTGTAGTAATCTTTTGAAACGCGAGAGAATTCTTCTTCTTTATGTCTCTCAAGATTCAGGATCTTTATGACGTTTACGCCTGCTATGTGTTCCGCCAGAAAGGCGTTAAGGCGAGCTAGGTTGGTTCTGACCTTTCTGTAAGCCTTTCTATCAAAGTATCTGAAAAGCAGAATGGAGATGGCTATAACTGGAAGAAGATAGTAAACGTGACCGAAGAGCTCTTTACTGATCTGAACGAGTGAAAAAACGACCGCTCCGAGCAGAAGGACATCCATTATCACGCTTGTGACTACGGAAGAGAAGAACTCCTGGATGTTCTGAGTGTCGTTGACGATCCTGGTGGTGACAACACCAGAAGGTATCTTTGTGAAGAAAGAGTAGGGAAGAGAGACGACATGGGAAAACACATCTCTTCTCATGAGAAGGACGATCTTTGCCCCCGCATACCCTGTTACATAGGTGCTGACGAACCCAAGAAGGAAAGAAAGGCCCCTTATTCCCAGTATGATGAAGGCGGTCGTAATGATACCCTGAAAGCGTTCAGCGGCCGACAGGTCTTTTCCAGTCAGAAAGGTATCGATTGCCGATTTCATGAGACGCGGTGGAAGAATTTCCAGTACCGTGAGAGCAAGCGACAGAATCGTTCCCACAAGAAAGAGGTGCCAGTATTTTCTCGCGTATCTCAACAGAAACTTCTCTGGGCTCAAAGCCACCACCTCTAGTTTGAAATTTTACCACTTTCGTGTGCTATAATCGAACGTGAAAAATCTGTTAAGAGGAGGGAGCCTGTATGAAAAAATTTCTTGTGATCGCTCTTGTAGCCGTTACAGCTGGATTGTTTGCCTTTTCGATGGAGGATCTGAAGGTCACCGTCTTTGGAAGTTACAACTTTGCTGTTAATGTCACTTCCACACCAACGACCGTTGAAGCCACCGCCTCCAATTATCTGGACTTCGGGTTGGATCTCACCTACCCTGTAGCGGAAAATATGGACCTCGGGCTCGGGCTAGGGTTTGCATATTTGCTTGATTCTTCAGCTTCTCCACTGTTCTCCACAGACGCAACGCCCAGTCAGAACACATTCGATCTCTTCGCTGTTTTCAAGTACTCCGTTGAACTCGACAGAGAATCCAAGATTGTCATAAGGGGATTCGGTGGTGCCAGTTGGCCTTTGCCAACGAATGGATTTGCCTTTGACAAATTCGGATGGGTTTTCGGAGCTGGGGCAAACTACACAAGGCACTTCGAAGGTCTTGTCGTAGGGTTCGGCGCCGGTGTTGAAATGAGAATCTATGGTGACAACAGTGTGATAGCCGTTCCTGTGGGAGCGAATTTCGAGATCAACTTCTGATCCCTTCCTTCAGTGTGGGCAAAAAGGTGGGGGCGTTTGCCCCCTTTGTTTTGGGTAGGTGATGGATTTGGACAGGGAAAAATACATAAAAGGTATAGAAAAAGCTTTACAGAGGATATCATCTCGAGATTTGAAGGATATAGACGTTTCCGAAATATGGATAGAAACGGCCCTGCCCGAGGATCTCATTCGGGAGATTCTGAAGGAAGAAAGTCTGAATATTCCGCCGGGGATTGAGGTCATAAGAAACGGGAGGGAAATCCTCTGGAAAAAGTCTGGTTCTTGAGAACAGAAAGTTACGAAGACGCACACTCGAAACTCAAAGACTTTCTAAACGAACATTTCTCAAACCTTTTCTCCCCAGGAGATCGTGTGCTCGTCAAACCGAATCTCATCTCCGCAAGAAGACCAGAAGAAGCCGTCACCACGTATCCTCTCATCTTAAAG
>NZ_JAGGZH010000056.1 GCF_021162145.1 Thermotoga sp. | reverse complement strand
CCTTTATTGAAACTCTCAACAACTCTTTCCACATCTTTGGCAGAATCCGCTATCTTTCTCGTGGACTCGATAACGGATTTAAGGATATCTCCTGCTTCCTTCGCGAGTTGTGTACTCTGCTGGGCAAATTCTGCAGATTGTTGAGCGTTGTCGGCTATGTTTTTCGTAGCTCCACTTATCTCCTCAGCTCCCGCTGTTGTTTCCTGTATGGAAGATGATATGGATTGCATTCTTGACGATATGTTATCCATTTCCTTAACCACACTTTCTGTTTGGCTTGCGGCAGACTCACTTGAGGTGGCGATTTCTTCTATACTTTCAGCAACTCTGAATGTTTCGACCTGTATTTCACCGAGGTTGTCCCTGAGATACTCAATAGAAGCTTTGAATTCGTTTAAAAGTGTCCCCAGCTCATCTTTCGTTTTTGCTTCTTGGATCCGAATCGTCAGATCGTTGTTCCTCAGAGTTTTTGATGCTTCCACCACAGGTTTGAGATATCTGAGCATCCTGGATACCAGAATCAGCATGAGAATTACAGACGCAACAACTATTGCTGTTGAGACCATGTAGATCAAACTTTTGATGATCGAATTCATCGTCGATAGATTGTTTCTGACCTCCTCTTTTGTTTTGGTGAGTTCCGTTATAATGTCCTTTTTCACATTTTCTGTAAGTTGCAGGATTTTCGAAATGGCAGTTGTATCTCCCGCCTTTATAGCCTGAATGTTTTCGGACAGGATGTCCATATTCTTTTTCAAGGAAGGAATCTCATCTGCCACTTTCTTGAGATCGTTATACAACATTTCTATGGTTTCTAATTTCTCCAATCTCTGAGTGAATAGAGAAACAGCTCTTTTAAGTTCTCCTATCTTTTCCAGAGCATCAACCGCAAGAGTATACTTATCGAAGTTATCTGCTATATCCTTGTTCCCTTGAAGGAACATGTTACCAGATATCATCTCGACTGTGAGCAAAACTAAAAGAGGAATCAGTGCAATGAGTAAAAATTTCATCCTCATACTCATTCACAATCCCCCCTTTGAATTTTTCCTGTTTCGTAAAATGATAGTTTTACGACACAGCGTTTCAGGAAGAATTTATACTCGTGAGTATAATACCTCTTGGTATAATACTGATGAGTATATAAAACAAGAGGTGGAATCATGAAGTTCTACAACAGAAGAAAGGAGCTTGACTTTTTTCAAAAGGTAAAAGGTATGGATAAGAAGTACTTTGTGGTGATATTCGGAAGAAGGCGCATTGGAAAGACCACATTGATAAGAAAGGTCTTCGAAGATACGAAAACCTTTTACTACTTTGTGGAAGTTAAGAAAGAAGAGACACTCTTGAGAGATCTGAGTTTTTCTTTCTCAAAAGCCGTGTACAGCAACTGGTACGATTTGTTTTCTGAACTCTTCAACAGATACGAGTACATCGTGTTCGATGAGTTTCAAAACTTTCACAGGGTGAATCCATCCATCCTTTATTCTCTTCAGCACGCGTGGGACGACAACAAAAACAGGACCAAACTGATTGTTCTCGGCTCTTATGTGGGCTTGATGAAGAACATCTTCACGGATGAGAAGATGCCACTGTTCGGCCGGGCTGATAGCATCATCAACATCAAGGAATTTCCTCTGGGAGAAACTATTTCCATGCTAAAAGACTTTGGATACGGTGTTCACGAGGCATTTCAAATATATGCAATGGTGGGAGGTGTTCCAAAATACCTGTGGTTGTTCAAGGACAAAAGAGACATCGAGCAACTGATCTACGACATCTTCATCGATGAATTTGCCCCCCTGAAGGAAGAGGCAAAGAACCTTTTGGTATCAGAATTCGGTTCAGAACACAAGACGTACTTTTCTATACTGGAAGCAATTGCAGGAGGTATGAAGTCACTGTCTGAAATCTCCGATCTTTCTGGTATAGATGTAACAAAGCTTTCCAAATACCTGAGCGAGCTTTCGGAGGTCTACGAGATACTGTCAAAAGAGCGTCCTTTGCTCTCCGAAAAAAAGAGGAATTACAAATACAGGATCAAAGATCACTATTACAACTTCTTCTTTAAAAACATCTACAAAAACTACTCCATCATGGAATACGCCCCAGAAAAAGCTCTTGAAATCGTCTGGAGTAACTTCAATCAATACATGGGCTTCCAGTTCGAAGAGATATGCAGGCAATTCCTTCTGGAAAATCCCAGCCTTTTTGGTTTCACCCCGAAAGCCATTGGAAAGCACTGGGGAAGGGTTCCTCACAGAAAGAACGAATCGTACAATATAGACCTTGTCGCATACGATGAGGAAAACGTGTTGTTTGGGGAATGCAGGTGGTCTAACAAAAAAGTGGGAGAAGAAGAATATCGAAAACTTCTTCTGAGGAGTGAATACGTGAATACCGGAAAAAGAAAGAAGATCTACGCTCTATTTTCCAAAAGCGGTTTCGAAGAAAAGCTTTTGAAGATGAAGAGTGAAAACCTGCTTCTCATCACACCAGAAGATATGATGAGGGTGTATGGAGTAGTAGAATAAAATAAATAAAAATGAAAAAAAGACATTAAGGGGAGATATCATGACCTTCAAAGAAGCTGCTTACTTCATTCTGAAAAGAGAAAAAAGGCCAATGACGGCAAAGGAGATAGTGGAAATGGCTCTGAAAGAAAAGCTGATAAAAACTTCCTCCAAATCACCTGACAGAGATATGGCGATACAGATCTACGATGACATCAGATTGAATGGAAAGAACTCACCATTTGTGAAGGTGGGAAGAGGGCTTTTTGGATTGAGAGAGTTTGACGAACAGGAAAGAGAAACAACTGCTGAAAGAGTAGGGCACCTCATCAAAAGACTCGAGGAAACGCAGTACAGGAGCAACTCTCCTTCAGAGTTCGAAGAGGTTTTGAAAGAAGCCTTTTCTTTTCTTGGATTTGAGACGGACCTCATAGCAACACCTGGAAACACAGACGTTGTTCTCAAAGCGAACATAGGACGTGAGTCATACACTGTAAACGTGGATGGAAAAACCAGCAAATCCGGAAAGATCTCAGACGTTCAGATAGACTGGCTCTCGCTTGAAGACCACAAAGGGAAAACTGGTGCAGATTTTGTTGTGGTTGTAGGTCCTGACTTTGCAAAAGGAAACGTGGAAAAAAGAGCCCATAAAAGTGGTGTTGTCCTTCTAAAGGTGAAAGATCTGATAGAACTTTTGAAAGAACACGATAGATACCCTTTCAACCTGCTTGAGTTAAAAAGACTCTTTGAAACACCTGGTGATGTCAGTCAAGTTGTGGAAGAGCTCGTAAACGCTCATCGACGCAGAACCCACTTTCTGAAGAACCTGAAGTTCATCGTGGAGGAGATGGAAAATCTACAAAGCTGGCTGGGGTACTTCACCGTTGATTCACTTGTTGCAAGAATGGTGGAGAAAAAACTAGGACCTCAGATGATAAAAAGCGTCATAGACCTTTTGAACTCCCCCTTGATAAAAGCCGTTGAGGAGGTTTCTGAAGGGAAGTATATTCTGGTTTTCTCCGAAAAGGAGATTTCAAGAGTATTTGAGAGAGTTGCTTCACCTTTCGTAGAAGAAGCCAAAGGACTAAATGGAAAAACAAGTAAAGACGATAAATTGAAGGAGAAGCTCATAGTCTATCTATCCCAAGATCATCGTGTTCCAACCCTTCTCAGAGAAGTTCTTTTTCCTTTGTGTTTGGAACATACCGTTGTTACAAGAGAAATGATAAAGGAAAAACTTGTTAGAAAAAGAATGGCGAAAGATATAAGGCAGGCTGGATTGGTTTTGGCAACAGCTTCGAAAGTGATAGGAGAAAACGAATTGTTGAAAACGATCATAGAGTATGACAAGGTTAAACCTTGGATGAAGGATAATTTCAGATTAAAGAAGGATTACAGAGAGATAGTACAGAGTGTTCTTGAAGAGCTCGGAGAGATTAAAGAAAACACCCAACAAAAGGCTTCAGTATATTTCAAATGGGAAATGACAAAGAAATCAGTGATTGCCTGGGCTCGCAAGGAGAAACCGTATCGGAACTTTTGTCCTCTTGAATACTTCCAAACTATCTTGAGAAAAACTCTGGAAGCGTTTAGAGAGAATACCGAAGTGAGTGTTCGCACGGTTGCTTCTTTGCTTGAAAAAGAAGAGCTTGCACCCGGAAGGCCGTTTCATGGTAGAAGTGAAAGATACAAGATAGACATGGCACTGGGCATCCTGGAACTGGAAGGGTTCATCGAATGGACAGGAAGGAAGATGCCTGTGACGTACAGATTGAAAAAACCTGTTGAAGAGATAGAAAAATGGGCGGCATGGAGGTTTGGGGTATAAGGGGGATCTTTTATGCTAAAAGAAGGAAGCGTTGTGAAAGGACCCTTCTGGAGTGAGCCTGTTAGGATCGAAAAGATGCAAAAAGTTGATGAAAATTATTTCCGCATCTTGGGAAGCAAGTTGGAATCAAGGGAATTCGTAGATCAAATATTGAGCAAAGATGATCTAGATCGATTAAGCATATTAGAATTAGAAAGAAGTTTCATGGGAAATCCCGAGAATGTCTTTCTTTTTCTAGAAGCAAGCCGTTTCGAATAACCTTCCTCTTTGATCCTTTATAAGACTATGGATACATCCTAAAGCAGCCATGTATCAGGTATAGTCGATAGCCCCGGAGCCGGGAAAACAATAATGGCAGGTCTTGTATTGAAGGAGTTGAAACTCAGAGGTATCGCAAAAAAGATCTTGATCGTTGTACCCGGTCATTTGAAAGAACAATGGGGGAGAGAGTTGAAAGAGAAATTTGATGAAATATTTGTTGTTCTTGATAGAGGCACATTCAGTTCCCACTACGGTGAGAATCCATGGGAAGAATATGATCAGGTAATAACATCTATCGATTTTGCAAAGCAGGATGAAATTCTTGTAAGTCTGAGTTCCGTGAGCTGAGATCTGGTGATTGTAGATAAAGCTCACAGGATGGCATAGAGGTCAAAGCAAAATCAGGTGAAGAGGAAGTGGCTTTAACACCCAACGAGTGGTTCAAGGTGAAAAGATTTAAAGATCAGTGCTATCTGTACATTGTGACAAATGCAGCAACAAGTCCCACTTTCTACATCATTCGGAATCCAGCTGAAAGACTCCTGTCCAAGGAAAAGGTCGAAATGGTAAGGTTCATGGTACCTCTTGAAGAGTGGAAGAATGAAAAAAACAGAGGTGTGGAAAATGGAGAATGATCTTAGAAAAGAAATAGAAAACGCCCTTGAAGAAGATAATTTAACGTTGATCAAGATAATACTTTTTGGTTCAAGAGCTCGTAAAGATCATATGCCAGAGAGTGACTGGGATATACTTGTTGTTTTGAAGGAACAGATCGGCCCTCGGGAAAAGCGAGATGTCTGGCGAAAGATATACAAAGCTCTGCACAGGAAATTCCCGAGGCACTCGTTCGATATTATCATAAAGTCGGAGCAGGAATTTGAGAGCGAAAAATCCGTGGTGAACACAATATCGAGCGAAGCTGTAAAAGAAGGGATATTGCTATGACCGACAAGAAGGATATTATAAAGCGCTGGATTCAAAAAGCAGAGTCCGATCTGAAAACTGCCAGAATTTTGATGGAATCCAAAGGTTCTCCCACTGAATCTATATGTTTTCACTCGCAGCAGGCTGTAGAAAAACTCCTCAAAGCTTACCTTACCTTTGCAAACATAAGGGTTGGAAAAACACACGATATAGCCACTTTGCTTGAGCTTTGTATTGAAAAGGACGAAGACTTTAAAAAACTCGATCTGGAGAAGCTGGAAGAGCTCACATTTTACGCTGTTGATGTTAGATATCCTGATACTTTTTACATACCATCACGAGAGGAAGCTAAAGAAGCCTTATCACTTGCTGAAACATTGAGAGATTTCATTTTGAAAAAACTCGAAAGGATTCTAGAGTGAGCGTCATCTCCTCAAAAGGGAAAACATAAGGCATGGACACGTATCAACTTTGCACATCCAGTGAACACACGAACCTTCGGCAAGTTCGAGGGTAATGAGTTACGCGGCTTTGATTTTTGCTTCCAAGGATGTAGAAGAATTCACTCAATTTCCATGGCCCACAACACGCCAAAAAACAGGCTTTCCCTTTGGGGAGCCAGCGAATATCATGACTCACTCAGATTTGACGTCCTCCCAATCCAGAAGTCTTTTTTCTCCCTCCAGTTTTTTATGCTGGTGATGTCCTGAACTACTTCGAGTGTACCAATATAGTTTCCATTTTTGTCCAGAACGGGGATATATCGTATGTGAATCTTCTTCTCACCCATGTTGATCCAGAACTCTGCAGGTTTTTTTCTTCCTTCTTTGAAAGCCTTCAGGATTTTATTTACGATATGAACGCTCCTTGGTGGATGACAGAACTGCACCGGTCTTCCAAGAACGGTAGGTG
>NZ_JAGGZH010000055.1 GCF_021162145.1 Thermotoga sp. | reverse complement strand
TCATATAGCAATTGAAGTGCTTCTTTCAGTCTTTGGTTGAGAACTGACCATCTTCGTGATTTAGCATAGGCGTTTGGAAATACTTTTGAGAAGCTACGGGCGGAGATAAAGCATTTATTGCTTTTGAAGTTTCGGGTTTGAAGAAGGTACAGAAAAACGTTTGTTATGAATTCTTTGGAACGGGAAGAGGTTGAAAGGTTATGCAATCGCACAAAAGAGTTAGGGATCATCGGGACAAAGTTCTTTCCATTATACAGGAAGATTGAATCAAGTTCGAAGTAGTCCACACAGTTTTCATCAGTTTCCTCGCCTACATACTCGAAGTAGCGGGGTACCAACGGGTAAATCCCTTTCTTTGTGCCATCTTTTGTGGTGAAGGCAATAACCAGCTTTGAAAGGTCGTAAATCGCATTTTTAATTCTCGTAGCTTCGTAGTCATTTACGCCAAGTTTTTCTCTGATCAATTCATTTGTGATGATCGGCACGTTTAGAGAACCTTTCGGAAGCTTTTGATTGGACTTTGCAACTCCAAATAATCGTCCTTTAATCTCCCCTGTTCGAATCATGCGAAGAATCAGATCAAAAAGGGCAATGTAGTGGTAAAGTCCCAAAGGCTTCTTTTCCTGTTTGCCAAGGTAGTACTGAACATTTACCACGTGCCCATCTTTTAAAAGTTCAACCCACGTGTCTTCTGGTTTTTTTCGTCCACTTACAGCGATCTTTATAGTATCGTGCTGGACTCGATACCTGAGTTTTCTGAATTGCAACATGCGGGTGATAAGGTCGATTTTGATAGAGGAATCACTTGGGGCGAATTCTTTCCAGTACTCATCGAGGTACTGATGAAAAAGTTCTTTCCTTTTGTTTTCTACGGGAAGTTTTTTTTCGTCTATGATTCCGAACCGCCAGAGCCAAAAGAGAAGTGAGAGATCATAAGGGTCTTGATCAATTAGATCGAGCAGGTATTTTTTGACGGTCTCTAGAGTATCATTCCAAAGTTCATCATCAACCTTGATCGCAGCGATTTTATCTGCAGGTATATGTAGTTCCACGATTGGGGAAGGTGTAGAATGGACGTTTGCGGGTTGGGATTTTGAAGCAGGGTGGATTGAGATGCTGAAGAATTTAATAAGATATGCGTAAGACTTAGGTGCATCATCAGAATGCAGTATCCTTAAACCCAAGTCAAACTTAGGTAACTGTAGGGCTTTTCTTACTTCACTGCCGAATTCTTCCAAAGTTACAATTCGATCACTCTGGTTTTTTAAGTGAGAAGCTAAAACTTCTTTGAGTGTATCATTTTGAGTGTATTTGGCAAAAGTGCCGTAGGTAGCAAGGTACTGAAAATCCTCATTTTCCGTGATTTTGACAACTCTGCCGTTTTTGATTTCTCTTTTCACGTCTTGGAGTTTCATAGAGGCACCTCCTTGTGAAGAGGAGTCACCTGGCGAGTGCTCCAATCAACTTGTAGATTGATCTTTATGCCGGCTTTTCCGTAGCGGTTCAGTTTGACTTCGCAGGCAATAATATCGTCTTGCTTTTCTAAATGCAGGTGTACACTTGCAAAGAATTCCTTTTCTCTGCTCCATCTTGCTTGTCCCTCTTCATTTTCTTGTGAGAGAAGGACACAAAGGCTTTGGGTGTCTAGGGCTAAGCTTTTTAGAGTCTGAACGATAAAACTAACTCGTCTTTCTTCACTCTCGAAACGTCCAGTAGTGCGGATAAGTTGGTCGTAGTCAATAATGAAGGCGGAAGGTTGCCAGGCTCTCACATATGCAGAGATTTCCTCAATTGTAAGCCCTTCCTCAATGGCGAATTTACCGGCGTATAACTCTGCTATTTCTCTTCTGTCTTTGTTCGTTACTTCTGAAAAGCGTTTTCCTTTCACTACGCCGGTAAAGAAGTTCATGATTTGCTTGGCAAGGAGTTCATACGTGACAAAAAGCACTTTGTAATCCTGATCAAGTAACTCCTTCGCCAGATTGAGGGCTAAGGTTGTTTTTCCGCTTTTTGTAGGTGAGGAGATCAGAAGGATATCGGAAGGGTACAGTCGAATTTCAGGCAACAACGGCAAATAAATAGGCTGATCTTCTTCAAAATCAATCAAGCCGGGATTTTGATCTATCGTCCGTATCTCCACTGTCTTGTAATTTGCTAAAGAAGCTTTCAGGGTTTCAAGTTCTTGGTCAAGTGGATAGCCTTCCTCAATTCGCTGGATGGTTTCCTTCATTTTGGAAATTACTTGCGTTCGTTTTTCCTCGTCTATCCGTGCCAGTTCTATTTGTTCAAGAACTTCGTCAAAGAGATCGAGAGAAATGCCGTACCGACTGAAGACTTCAACAATTGCGTCATAGGTGTGTGGATCTCTACAACGTTGATAGTAGTACAGCAGTCGCTTAACGAACATGAGACGGTATATGGGATCGCCAGACTCTTCGAACTTCCTCAAAAGGTGCTGGTGTTCAGATGCTACCCATTCTATGAAGTGCATTCGATTCGCAACTGCTTCCTTTAGCCATTCTGTTCCGAGTTCCATAAAAGCCTCGTTGACGTCTTTGTAGTTTTCAGGAATCGGCAAAATATAACACGATTCGCCTTTGCTCGAAAACTCTTTTATGCACTTTTTGAGGTACTCTCTTCCAGCTTCATCGTTGTCAAATGCCAGATGTGCAACAAGATGGTTCTGCACTACCCATTCAACTACCTTCTGAGGCGAATAATGTCCTCCCTCTGTACTGATGGCAGGTATTCCTAATCGCCAGAAAGTTAAAGCGTCAAAAGTTCCCTCAGTTACGACAACCGACATGTGCTTTGAAGGATCAGCGACATCTATCAAGGTAGAAAAGGGAACCTCATCACTTTTTCCTATTGCACGGTATTCTTTTCCTTCAAATGACCTGAATTTTTTCACTCCATTGAGGAGGTCAATCATGACCCCTTCCATGCCTTGAAATCGTGCAGGCTTGATATTAAAGCGTCTCATGAATTTTCTTGCTTCCGCTTCATTGTCAAACCCAAGCCTTTTAGAGATGTACTCAATGGCTTTCCTGTGTAATCCCTCATCTCTCGGGCTTTCTTCGTCCCTGACCTCAATGCCTAACTCCTCTGCTAAATAGCGGATGTGTCCACCTTCATGGAGAGGACAGCCAGGCTTTAAGCATTTGAATACACCTGTTTTGGCAATCCAGAAGCTGGGATTGGCGTCACCATGTTTGTGATATGATTTCTTTGGACAGCGGGCACGGTACCCGCGGGGATATTCCTTAACATCGTCCAGACGGTTGAGGATTTCCTCCAACAAGCCTGCCTCACTCACAGGGGCAGGCTTTTTCTCTTTTTGCTTCATGCTCTTCCCTCCCTTAACTTGAGAAATTCTCTCAGCACGTTGACGGGCATGCATACAAGCCATTGGCGTCTGTCTGATCTACCTGACAACGGTACCCGTTTAGCGTCAAAGCCCATGTCTTTCAAAATCTTCTCGACTTCTCTCCTCCCCGTTACAAGCGTTACAAACTTTCAAGAAGCGTTACACATCACTGAGCTCCCTTTTTCATCAATCCCCCCCACCCTGAAGCCTCTTTCACTCCTCACATGCTTTGTTCGATGCTTTTTCTTTGCCCCATTTCCTGCGAATTTCTTTCCTTATCTTCTCGATCTCTTCACGAGTGTAATGCTCTTTCCAGTCTTCGTTGTAGTGAATTTCAATCCACCGTGTTATGGTGTTTTCGTTCAGTCCTGCCGAGTACTACTTTTCAAGTGCGTTTTGGGGAGTATCCACAAGGTCGATGATGATGAGCTGATACTCGCAGTTTTGCTTTTTTCCAAGCTCGTCGAAGTATCTCTCCATCTCATCCTTCGTTGGAAATTCCAAGGTTGTATCTTCGAGCGAAGCGAAGTAATGGGATCGTTCCTTCTGACTATCCCAATTTCTTTCTATAACAACAACCTTCGTTTCTCGATTCTGGGAAAGCTTCTTTTCAATCCGTCTGATTCTTCCCTTCATCTCACCTCGCTCCTTTCCTCAAGTATCGTCTCAAGCCTTTCAATGCGTTTCTCAAGATCATGTTTTTCGATGATCTGACTTAGCACACTCGCAAGATACCCCATCACCCTAGCCTTCTCGAGATAGAGCTTGAAAATCTTCGGATCGACCTCTTCAGGGTTCAATTTTCGAATTACGTTCAGTTCGTGTTGAACTCTCCTCAAAAGCGTTTCGGTGCTTATCTTCCTCATTCTTTCGCCCCTTTCATCTTGCTTTGCAAAAGTTCTTCAATATCCTCACGTCGATAGACAATCTTTCGTGGAGATATCCGAATGGGCTTGAGCTCTCCACGTTTTTCCATGCGAATTACCGTTGACCTGGAGATATTGAAAAGCTCCATGATGTCCTTTCTTGTCAGGAATTCCTTCATCCTATCACTCCTTTACAGGGACAAAGCCATATAAGCGTTGAAAATCTGTTCCCTCGTTATGCCGATATAGCGAAGCGTGATAGCAGGAGAGGAATGATTCAAAACCTTCTGAATCAGTTCAAGAGGATAGCCCGCCTGATAAGCGTGATAGCCCCATGTTTTTCGCATTGTATGTGTTCCTACTGGCTCTTTCCAGCCTGCTCGCTTTGCGTACTCATTCAGGAAAGCCCACACATACTGACGACTCCAGACCTTTCCACGGTTGCGGTTGCTCTCACTCACGAAGACGAATTCATCATCAGGTTTTTCTCTCCAGTCGGGGAATTCCTCTTCTAAGACCTTCCGAACAGATGGAGTGATGGGAAATTCCTTCCATTTGCCCGTCTTTTTCTCCTTGATCCTGATTGTTTCTCCTTTCAAGTCACCCCACCTGAGTCTGAGAATATCAGAAACCCTCAAAGCACTATTGATCCCCAGAGTGAAGAGAAGAAGCTCCTTCGATCTGCCGTCCACACTCATCAGTTCCTTCATTCTTTCGATAACCTTTCTGTCCCTGATTGGCTGGACTTCCATCATGGCACCCCCCCCTTTATGTCAACCAACCTCTGCACTCATTATATCACTTTGTATCTTATCGTGTCAAATCACTCCTAGTTGACACAATGAGATTGTGTAAACTAAACTTGGCCGAGAAACGCTTTGAAAAACACTCAGAGGGTTTTATACCAGCCGGTAGAAAAAAGATTCTCTACAGCCATTCTGGAAGGTCTAAAAGGGAGGAGCTGAAAAGGAGGCATTCGCTACAAAGTTCATCCGAAAATCTTACGTCGAATCTTATCTCAAGCCGTCCATTTGGTAAGAAACTCATGAAATTCCGCTCAGAGAATAGCGAAGGTTCCTCCTATTTTACGAAGCTTGCGAAGGTTGTCTCACGGCAAATGTGTCGAAGTGTCGAACTTCCGAAGTTCCAAAAGCTGACAAACCTGGCAAAACAAGGTAAACCCTGCAAAACTTTGAAAGTAAGTTCCCAACTTCCCAATGACGCCTTTTATTTTCGCCGTAGAGGTGGTTTTTTCTCTTCCGAAAGTATAATTTATCCCGAGGAAAAAACTTGCTTCTACGGGCGATTTTCACGGTCAGTTCTTCGAAGGTTCGAAGGTTGTAAAGGTAAAGGTCGAAAAGGGACACTGTAACGGTTCTGGGCTATTTGCAACGCCTGTAACGGATACGTTCTCAGGTTGTGCCCTCTTTGCTCAGGTTGCTCACGTTAACGACCATGGTCAAACATTCCTTTTTCATAATGAGCGATGCTGTGGGGATTAACAGGTATAAAATATCTTATGAAAAAATGGGGGGTGAAGCTATGAGGAAATTTTGTTTTTTGTTCGTTTTGGGGATTCTGATGATCACAACTGCAATAACAGTTTTTGGAGATTCTTCCTTCGGAGGGTTCAAAATTCTCAATCCTGAGTTTGAGAACGAAGACTTGAAAGCCGTCTTTTCAATTAAAAGAATGGATGCATTATCCGTAAGGATTTATAACAAGACAAATCGAATTGTGGCTGTCCACTGGGGTCAGTGTTTGATAACAGATAATAATGGGCGAGCTGTAAAAGCCTATAGTTTACTGAATGAGTATTCACGAATTCTTATTCCACCTCAAGGCTATATTGATGACAATATAGTTCCTGTAACTCACATCCGATTTTCATCTAAGTATTCATATTCTAAAGACAACATAGAATATATAGAACCGCTGTCGAGTGAAAGGCTTGAACGCTATTTTTTGATTGTTTACGAGGTGGGGGGGAATAGAAAAAGTTTGAGTGGTATAATCCGTTTAAGCTATACTCCCCCAGAACCGGGAGCTGTATTGGTTGGTTTAGGTGCTTTGCTTACTCTTTTGGTTCTATTGGGGCTCTTAAGTAGGGGATTGTAAAATCAAGAAAAGCTATCTTTACAAAGGAATATTCCGCTTGAAGTCCTTTATTCTTCTCGATATTAGAAAATACACCTGCACAAGATCACGCAGTGCAATTTTTCTATTTCCCGCCTCAGCTTTCATATCTCCTCAAGCAATAATTTTCTTCCCTCGAAACTCATATAACCCCTTGCTGAGGTAACATATAATATGTGGGTATCATATCAAGAGAGTTGCCTTCAATACAGCCTTTTTTGGTTTATCACTATCATGATAATGAGAGGTGCTATCATGCCCAATATAAGCGAAATTTCCAGGCATGTTAGTCTCCCGTACTCCACCACATGGAAATACTTGAAAATCTTGAGTGAACGGGGCTTTGTAACTATCACGAGGACTTCTCACGGTACCGTGATAACGGATGATGATTTCCAGACCTTCCAGGAATTCGTACGTCTGGTGAGAGAAGAAG
>NZ_JAGGZH010000054.1 GCF_021162145.1 Thermotoga sp. | reverse complement strand
CAGCTGTTCTTTCAGTTCTGAGGAATTGTAAGCATCGATTTCCCCATGAACCTTCACGACTATCTTGTCTTCTTGCTCTACTTTCTCGAGTTTCAAGCTTTCCACGTTATCCCTCCTCCACACGGATACTAAGTTCTCTGAGCTGTTTTTCGTCAACCAATGAAGGTGCCCGGTCAGGAGACAGACACCGTTTCCCGTCTTTGGAAAGGGAATGACCTCTCTTATTGAGTTTTCTCCCGCTAGTATACTCACCAGCCGATCCAGACCAAACGCGATACCTCCGTGCGGTGGCACACCGTATTTGAAAGCCTCAAGGAAGAAACCGAACTTTCTTTGTGCTTCCTCCTCGTCTATACCAAGTAACCTGAAGATCTTCTCCTGTATCTCCCTTTTGTGTATCCTGATGCTCCCTCCTCCCACTTCGTATCCGTTTATAACGATGTCGTAGGCTTTTGCGCGCACTTTTGTGTGATCATCGCTGAGAGTTTCCTCAACCGGCATGGTGAAAGGATGATGTCTTGCCACAAATCTTTCTTCTTCTTCACTCCACTCGAAGTATGGAAAATCAACCACCCAGAGAACATCAAATCCTTTTGCCAGGTGTGGGAAGTACTCCTTTCCAATCTCTAGTCTGAGTGTTCCAAGGACCTCGTTGAGAAGGTTTCTATCTTTGTGAGCAGCTATCAAACAAACGTCTCCCTCTTCCATCCCTGTCTTTTCCATGATGGCTTTGAATTCCCTTTCAAGATGCTTCAGATGCGGCGAGTTGATGTCTCCCTCAAGTTTGAACCAGATAAGTCCTCCTAGCCCCAGCTCTCTAGCCCTTACCATCAACTCGTCGCCTTTTTTCCTTGTCATCTCAGGGGCGAACTTCGGAACGATAAAGCCCTTTACACTTCCACCTTCTTCCAGAATGTTCCTTATCACTTTGAAACTCGTTCCCTCAAAAGCGTACTTGAAGTCTTTGAGCTCCATACCGTACCTTCTGTCAGGTTTGTCCGTTCCGTACTTTTCCATTGCCTCACTGTACGGTACTCTGTCAAAGGGAACCTTCAGATCTACTCCGAGAGCCTCTTTGAATACCCGAACGATCATTCCCTCACTCACCGAAAGGACGTCTTCTACGTCAACGAAGGACATTTCCACATCAACCTGAGTGAACTCCGGCTGTCTGTCTGCCCTCAAATCCTCGTCTCTGAAACACCTGACTATCTGAAAATACCTATCGAATCCGGATATCATGAGGAGCTGTTTGAAGAGTTGTGGGGATTGTGGAAGAGCGTAGAACTTCCCTGGTCTGAGGCGGGAGGGGACCAGAAAATCCCTAGCTCCCTCCGGTGTGCTCCTCGTGAGGAAGGGGGTTTCTATCTCCAGAAAACCCAACTCGTCGAAATATTTTCTAATGCTCCTCGTGACAGTGTATCTCAAAATTATGTTGTCTCTCATCCGTTTCGATCTCAGATCTATGTATCGATATCTGAGCCTCATCTCCTCCTTCGGGGCTTCATTGGGATAGAAAGGAAGGGGCTGTGCCTTAGAGAGGATCTCTATTCTTTCAGCGACAACTTCTATCTCTCCGGTCGCTATGTTTGGATTCTCTGTGCCCTCCGGTCTTTTTCTCACGATTCCCTCAACCAGCACGACGGACTCTCGTGTGAGTTCGTCCACAGTCTCATAAGCTTTGCTGCTCATATCACACACGATCTGTGTTTCACCGTATCTATCCCTCAGATCAATGAACCGAACTCCCCCGAGGTCTCTTATTCTGTTCACCCATCCACAGAGTTTTACTTTCTTTCCTTCGTCCTTTACTCTGAGTTCACCACATGTATGAGTTCTCAGCATGTTGTCCCTCCTTCTGGATCCGTTATTATCGCTGTTATCAACTCAGATGGAACCACTTCGAACAAATCGGTGTCTTTCAATAATCTTGAACCGAACTTAAAAGGATCGGCTACCACCAGAAAAGGCTTCTGCAGCTCTTTACACAAAATAGCAAGAGTGGTGGAACCCACCTTGTTCAGAACATTTCCTGCCTTATCAACGTAATCAGCACCTACAAGACACAAATCCACCTCTTTCAAGATTCTGTACGCCAAGAGATCTTCGATGAGTTCAGCTCGCAACCTTTTTCTTCTCAAAGATTCTACCAAGATCTTTCCCTCGCCACCAGGACGCGATTCCAAAACGTAAACACAAATTGGCCTTGCGTTGATGAAAGTCCACACCAAGGTTTTGCTGTTGCTCAGTGTTATTATCCTCTTTCTCCTACAAAAAGAAGATGCATATTCGACGGTGCGATCCAGAGATTTTTTCAAAAGACGACGGAATCTTACTAATTCCTCCCTTGATGGATTCATTTTCAGAAAACGAACCAATTTTTCCAAAACCGCCATAGGTTTTTCCTCACAGAAAAGGTGAATGTCTCTCGTCACCTCATCCATATTTAAAGATTCAAAATTGGCTTCGATAAAGGTGACAAGACGTTCTACAACTTCTTGTGACCCCTCTGTTTTCATATTACTCAAAAGCTGGTGAACTCTGGACACTTCAGTACCACCTCTATAGTATTGTATCCTAATTCCTCTTTGTCCCAAAAGGGATAATTGTAATTGGTGTTTTTCCGCCGCTTTCGATGATTATCGAGAATTATTTGAAAATAAATTAAAAATTCCCCGAAGATCTCTCGTTTACAACCAAAATCATCGGTGTTATAATTTTCTAAAACGAAGATTAATAAGGAGGCGAAATTGTGAAAAGGGACGAGATATTAAAATGGCTGGATTCAAACCCGACCATACAGGAGCTCAAGAGGTTTGCTAAAAGTTTGGGACTCAGGGTGAGAAAAGCCATGAGGAAAAAGGAAGTTATAAGACTCATAAGGGAACATGTGGAAAACTCCTCAGTAACAAGTGCATCTTCTGGTACTTCCACATCGAAGCAGAAGATAGCCACAGATCTCACACTTCCCAGAACTTACAACAAGAATAAACTCGTTCTCATGCCAATCGATCCTTACGTGGTGTTTTCCTACTGGGATTTTGACAGGGAAACGAGAAACCTGATGGGGCAGAAAGCAAGAGAAGGGAAGGCTGTCATTAGACTTTACGACGTCACCTTCATAAGGTTCAATGGAACGAACGCCCACAGGACCTTTGAATACAGACTCGACGAAACCACTCTCGAAGCAGGAAACTTTTACTTCCAAGTTCCCGTGCCCAAGGCAGATTACCTCTCAGAGATAGGATACCTCGGCGAAGAAGGAAGGTTCTTTCCCGTGATGAGATCCAACGTGGTAAGGGCTCCGGCCGTTTCTCCTTCAACTTCTTCCAGGGAAAGGTGGTATGATTTGCGGAACAGGAAAAGAAGAGTGGTCCTCTCCGAAGGAAGTCTGGTGAAACCGATAGAGAAGTTGAGGGGTATCACTTCACCGGGTGGTCTATCAGGCCAAGGACTCACACAGAGATTGATGGAGGAGATCCTCAGAAGTGGGAGGTAGTCATATGAGAGGAAAGGTGCTCATCTTTTTACATGCACATCTTCCCTATATTCATCATCCCGAGCACGACCATTTTTTGGAGGAAAGATGGCTTTTTGAAGCGATGACAGAAACTTACATACCGCTTTTGATGATGTTCGAAGAGATAGAGGACTTCAGGCTCACCATGTCTATCACTCCTCCTCTTATGGAGATGCTCTCTTCCAGAGATCTTCAGAAGAAGTATGAAAGGCACATTGGAAAACTCATAGAACTTGCAGAAAGGGAGGTGGATAGGACAAAGTCCGAACATCCTTTAAAACACAAGATGGCAAAGTTCTACAGGGAGCATTTTCAGAAAGTCCTGGATGTATTCAATTCCTACAACGGGAACATTCTAGATGGATTCAAAAAATTCCAGGAGAAAGGGAAACTGGAAATTGTCACATGTAACGCGACGCATGCGTTCTTACCCCTTTATCAGATGTATCCAGAGGTGGTGAACGCTCAAATAGCAGTCGGCGTGAAGAACTACGAAAAGCATATGGGAAAGCGTCCAAGGGGGATCTGGCTTGCAGAAAGCGGGTATTACCAGGGACTGGATCTTTACCTTGCTCAGAACAACATAGAGTATTTCTTCGTCGACTCACACGCGTTTTGGTTTGCCGATGAACAACCAAAATACGGAGTCTACAGACCGATCATGACTCCTAGTGGTGTCTTCGTCTTTGCAAGGGATCCAGAGTCCAGTGAACAGGTGTGGAGTGCAACGGTTGGCTACCCTGGGGATCCAAGGTATAGGGAGTTCTACAGAGACATCGGATTCGACAGAGAGATCGAGTACATAAGGGACTACATAGATCCATCAGGAGTGAGGGTGAACACGGGGATAAAGTACCACAGGATCACCTCGAAGAGTCTGGATGTTTCGCAGAAAGATTACTACAACATAGACGAAGCCATAGAAGCCGTTGAGGAACACGCAAGAGACTTTTTGAACAAGAAGGAGAGACAAGCAAAAAGATTAATGGAAATCATGAAAGTTGAGCCTGTAATCGTTGCGCCATTCGACGCAGAACTCTTCGGTCACTGGTGGTTTGAGGGTGTTTTCTTTTTGAAGCGTTTCTTCGAGCTCGTGAGCGAATCTAAAATCTTGAGACTTACCACTGCATCGGAGGTCATAGATACTCTCGAAGAAGTCCAAATAGCAACCCCTGCAGATTCCAGTTGGGGAACGGGTGGGTATTACGAAACTTGGCTCAACGGTACCAACGACTGGATCTACAGACACATTCATGAAATGATAGAAAGGATGGTGGAGCTTTCAAGACGGTATTACGACAGTGCTGATCCTCTCACGGAAAGGGTCCTCAACCAGATGTTGAGGGAACTTTTCCTGGCACAGTCCAGTGACTGGGCTTTTATCATGACGACAAGAACAAGTGTTGAATACGCCGAGAACAGAACGAAGACGCACATAAGGAGATTTCTCGATCTTTACGATCAGCTCACCAGTGGAAAGATAAACGAGAAGATCCTCGAATACTACGAGTGGTTGGATGCCATATTCCCGGAGATAAATTTCAGGGTGATGGCGAGGGATGTGGTTTGAAGACCTCCGACTATCTTAAGAAGTATAACATAAGACTCAAAAAGTACCTGGGTCAGGTCTTTCTCTCGGATGACCGTGTGGCAAGGAGGATTGTAAAAGAAGCAAATCTCACACCAAACGACGTGGTCGTGGAAATAGGAGCGGGCGCTGGAACGTTAACGGAAGAGCTCGCGAAAACCGGTGCGAAAGTGGTCGCTTACGAGATAGACGAAAGCCTCGCTCCAGTTCTCCAAGAGAGACTGGCAAGATATACTAACGTCGAGATAAGGTTCGAAGACTTCCTCAAGGCAAAGGATGTTCCAGAGGGAACCATCTGTGTATCCAACATACCGTACAGCATAACGGGTCCCATCATCGAAAAAATCATAGAGTGTGAGTTTGAGAAGGCCATTATAATGGTTCAAAAGGAAGTGGCGGAAAGAATACTGGCAAATCCAGGAAAAAAAGTCTATGGTTATCTCTCCGTCATTGTTCAGGCATTTTACGACGTGAGGAAAACGTTCGATGTTTCCAAATCCCACTTTATACCGAACCCCGAGGTGGATTCGACGGTTATGGAGATGAAAAGAAAGGAAGTTAACCTTGATTACAGAAGGTTCAAGAAATTCGTCTCCATGATCTTTTCCAAAAAGAGAAAGACGTTGAGAAACAACCTCAGGCCATTTCTTTCCGTGTTTGAAGGACTGGATCTTTCGAAGAGGGCAGAGCAACTCACTCTCGGGGAGATCTTTGAGCTCTACGAGATCTGGAGGAGGTCGGTAGAATGTTCGAGGGAATAATTGCCGCTGTGTGGGACATGGACTCTCTGGGAGACATTATACCCAATGTTGTCTTCCTTCTAAAGAGCGATATTTTGAACCTCAAGTTTCACTTGAAGATATTGAAAGATAGGGGGAAAATCGTCTTTGTGGACATAGATTTTGTGAGTGGTTTAGGAGAAGGAGAAGAAGCTGTTTTGTTCGTTAAAAAATCCGGAGCCGATGGCGTAATCACGATAAAGCCGAGAAATTACGTTGCTGCTAGAAGAAACAACATTCCTGCTGTGCTCAGGTTCTTCGCTCTTGACTCAAAAGCAGTTGAAAGGGGAGTGGAGCAAATAGAAGGTTTCAGAGCCTACAGGAGCGTAGATGAACTTCCAGCAGATGTGGATGTGATCGTTTTTGTTGTTCCACCAGGGGTAGCATTGGAAGAGACAAAAAAAGCCTACAGGACAGGAT
>NZ_JAGGZH010000053.1 GCF_021162145.1 Thermotoga sp. | reverse complement strand
GTCTCTACCTTGCTTTTATATTTAACTAAACGTTAACCAAAAGATACTTCATAACGATCTGTTTTTTCCTTATTCTTTATTCTGTATCAGTGATTCAAGTAGGGGGGAGATCCCATGGAATACTGGGTGCGAAGAGCTCTTGAAGTGACCAAAACGCCGTTTCTTCTTTTCGATCTTTCCGTGGTGGAAAAAAAGTTCTTCGAGATGAAAGCGGCTTTGAAAAGTGCCGATATATACTACGCTGTGAAGGCAAACTCCCATCCTCGCATTCTCTCTCTTCTATCGAAACTGGGATGCAATTTCGACGTGGCGTCAAAAGGAGAGATAGA
Source organism: Thermotoga sp. (assembly GCF_021162145.1). Classification (NCBI taxonomy): domain Bacteria; kingdom Thermotogati; phylum Thermotogota; class Thermotogae; order Thermotogales; family Thermotogaceae; genus Thermotoga; species Thermotoga sp. The sequence continues at coordinate 4,952 of NZ_JAGGZH010000053.1, read as the reverse complement.
AAAGCTTCTTGCCCTCGGTGTTCCAGGCAAGAGGATGAGTTTTGGAAATACCATAAAGAGAGAAGAGGATATAGCGTTCGCATACAAAAATGGAATCAGGCTTTTTGCAGTTGACAGTGAGATGGAGATAGAAAAGGTGGCGATCAGCGCACCGGGTAGTGAGATCTTTGTGAGGATAGCAACGGATGGATCTGACGCGGACTGGCCTCTCTCCAGAAAATTCGGGACCGATCCGGATCACGCTCTGGATCTTCTGTTCTATGCTGCTAAAATGAAGCTGGTCCCCGCTGGAGTGAGTTTCCATGTGGGGTCCCAGAATCTGAACCCTGAAAGCTGGAGAAAAGCCATTTCTGTTGCTGGGAAGATCTTCAAAAAAGCCATGAGATCTGGTTTGAATCTCTTTTTGTTGAATGTTGGAGGAGGATTCCCAGTTCGGCACAGAAAACCCATTCCCACGATGGAGGAGATAGGGAGAGTCATCGAAGAAGCCGTCGATGAGAACCTCTGGTTCGTCCATGGCTTGAAACTCATATCAGAACCCGGAAGGTACATGGTGGGGGAAGCTGGCTGGCTGGTCACAAAAGTGCTCTTGAAGAGTGAAAGAGCTGGAGAAAAGTGGATCTACCTGGATGCTGGTGTGTTCCATGGCCTTGCCGAGACCATACAGAATTTTGAGTACGAAGTAAGAGTGTTGGGGAAAGAAAAAGATGAGCTGGAGGAATATCACCTGGCGGGACCAACATGTGACAGTGTCGATGTCATATACGATAAGATCCTTCTTCCAAGGACCACCAATTTGAACGATCTTGTCTGTTTCGTTAATGCAGGGGCGTACACAGTAGAGTACAATACGCGTTTCAACGGAATGGAACCACCGAAGATGGTATTCATAGAAGAGCTCACGGAGACTTCTCTGGAAGAGAAGATAAAGGCAAGGCTACTATGATCAATCTTCTATTATCTTCACGTAAACACTCCTTGTTCTTGGACCATCGAACTCGCAGAAGTAAATTCCCTGCCAGGTTCCAAGCAAGGGGCGTCCGTTCTCTACTATGAGTGTAACGGATGATCCAACGAGAGAAGCTTTTATATGAGAATCTGCGTTTCCTTCCAAATGTGTGTAATTCGTCGAAGCTGGGACCAGCTTTCCAAGAGTGGTCATGATATCATGTCTTACACTGGGATCCGCGTTCTCGTTTATCGTTACGCCCGCGGTGGTGTGTGGAACGAAAACAACGCAGATGCCACTTTTCATCTTCGATTCTTCTATCACTTTGATAACCTCTGAAGTGATATCGATGAATTGAGTGCGAGTAGAAGATCGAATCGTCAGTTTTTTCACCATCTCTCACACCTCCTATTTGAAGAACACGTTCGTAATTATGACCACGTGGCCTTCCCTTTCCTCTAGGTCTATTTTTATCTTATCCTTTTCCACGTTAAACGTTTCAGAGAGCCAGCTTGCGATTCTCTCTTTTATCTTGTCGGAATTTTTATCGAGGACTTCTCTTGGTATGATCTCCGTTATGTTCATCTGCTTCCTTTTCGTCTGCCCGACGATCTGTTCCAGCCTTTTTCGGGCGGTCTCCCTGCTCTTTTTTTTCTTTCCAAACTCCCAGAACAGAAACTTCATCGTATCATCCCCTCTTGAATTTTGAGAAGAAGTCCTTCAACGAATCAAGAAACCCCCTGGATACGGTAGCGAAGTCTTCCTCAATGGGTACACGATCTCCCCGTATTCTCTTCGCTAGATTTTCGAAGTTCCTAGAGATCCTGGAATTCCCGTTCAAGGAGACAGGAGTCCCGGTGTTCGAGGCGATAATGATCTCTTCAGAATCTGGTATAACGGCTATGATCTCCAGAGAGAGTGTGTGTTTGATATCATCCGTGGTGAGCATTTCTCCCTTTTTCACCATGTGCGGTTTGAACCTGTTGATTATGACGTGGATCCTGTCATCAGAAAAGCCGAAGTTCTCCAGAAGCCCGATCACTCTGTCGGCATCGGAGATAGCAGGTACCTCGGGGGTGGTAACCACAAGGATCTTTTCAGCTGGAGCCACGGCATTTCTGAATCCCCTCTCGATACCTGCTGGAGAATCGATGATTATGTAATCGAAGTTTGGTACTAGTTCTCTGACGATTGACTTCATGTCTTCGGGAGAGACCATCTCTTTTGTGGCGATTTGTGAGGCAGGAAGGAGATAGAGATTTTTCAACACCTTGTGTCTGACCAGTGCTTCTTGAGGAGATACCTTCCCGTTCACCACGTCGATCAGTGTGTAGACTATCCTGTTTTCCAGACCAAGGACTATATCGAGATTCTTCAGACCTATGTCTGCATCAAGAAGGCAGACCTTTTCTCCAAGCTTTGCAAGAGCACATCCCAGATTGGCTGTGATGGTGGTTTTCCCCACTCCTCCTTTACCGGAGGTCACCACTATGACATCTCCCATCAATCCCACCCTTTCTCGCTTCAACTGAGTCGCTTCCTCTTCGAATATTGTACAATAAAATGTGATCACGTGAAAAAGGGGTGGAATTATGATCAAGAGACTCAAACCTGAAGAAATAAGCAATTTCGAACTCGATTTTATGAATTTCCGTACCACAGAGGAAGTTCCTCCTGGCGAAGGGTTCATAGGTCAGAAGAGGGCAAGGGAAGCCATAGAAATAGGAATAAGGATCAGGGAAAAAGGTTATAACATCTTCGTTACGGGTGTTACTGGAACAGGACGGCGCACTTTCGTTCAAAAGATGCTTCAAAGTGCGGCAAGAAAACTTTCCGTTCCAAACGATTGGGGTTATGTCTACAACTTTGAAAATCCTTATGAACCTAAAGCGATATCTTTCAAGCCTGGACAGGGGAGAAATTTTAAAAGAAGACTCGAGGATCTGATAAACGAAGTGGTGGAGGTTTTGAACAAAGCCTTTGAAAGCGAGGAATTCGCCAGAAGGGTTTCTGAAATAGAGGAGAGATTTTCCCGCATGAAGAAGGAACTCTGGGAGAGTCTGGAAGCAAAGGCGAAAGAACTCGGATTTATGGTTCAGATGACGCCCGCGGGTGTTGTGATGCTTCCCCTAGTGGATGGGAAACCTCTTTCGCCGGAGGCAGTGAACGCTCTTCCAGATGGGGCAAGGAAGGAGATCGAAGAAAGACAAGTGAAATTGAAACACCTTGTCGACGGTACGCTTTACAGAATCAGAAAGCTGGACATAGAGTTCAGAAAGTCTCTTGAGGAATTCCACAAAAGAACTGCTCTTTTCGCCATAGAACCACTCTTTTCTGAAGTGGAAAGCGAGTTTGAGGGGGAAACAATAAGGAAATTTCTGGAAGACATAAAGAAGGACATAGTGGAGAACTTGATCGACTTCTTGAAGATGGACACCAAAGAGAGAAAAGAGATATACATGAGAAAGTACTCGTTGAATTTGATCGTCGACAACTCCGATCTAGATGGTGCTCCTGTGATCTACGAGACAAATCCCACGTACTCCAATCTGTTTGGAAAGATAGAATACTACGTAAGAGGAGGCTTTCTTCAGACCGACTTTGCGATGATAAGGCCTGGAAGCATTCACAAAGCAAACGGTGGCTTCTTGATCCTCGAAGCGGAGCGTTTACTAAGCCAGCCTTACGTGTGGCAAAATCTAAAGAGGGTCCTCCTAGAAGGTCAGATTGGTGTGGAAAACCTTGAGAGTACTCTTGGCATCTCGAACACCATCACGTTAAAACCCGATAAAATTCCTCTTGACCTGAAAGTCTTCGTAATAGGAACGCCCTATCTCTACGAGCTCCTTTACGAGCTGGATCCAGATTTCAGGAAGCTGTTCAAGATAAAGGCAGAGTTCGATTGGGAAATTCCAAGAAACGAGCTCAATGTTCAAAAATACACATCCTTCATATCTACCGTTTGTCGTGAAAAGAACCTGCCTCATTTCGACAAAGGAGCTGTGAAGAGGGTCATCTGGTATGCTATGAGGCATGCAAAAGACAGTACCAAGCTCTCGACCGTTTTCGGGGACATCGTGAACCTCATAGTCGAATCTGGAGAGCTGGCGAGGATGGATGGATCAACAGTGACCACAGCCTCTCATGTTATCAGGGCTTTCAATGCGATGGAAAAGAGGAGGAACCTTCTCGAAGAGAAATACAATGAGATGATAAAAAGGTTCGACCTTATGATCGAGGTAACCGGATCCAAAGTGGGTCAAGTGAATGGTTTGACAGTACTCGAGTTTGGAGACTACTCTTTTGGGGTGCCCGTGAAGATCACGGCGAAAGTTTATCTTGGAAAACCCGGAGTTGTGGATATTCAAAGAGAAGCAGATCTCAGTGGGAAAATTCACAGCAAGGCGGTGTTGATACTGGAAGGGTTCCTTGGAAGCAGGTATGCTCAAGAGTTCCCCCTTTCTGTGAGCGCTTCAATCAGTTTTGAGCAGGTCTACAGTGAGGTAGAGGGGGACAGCGCTTCTCTTGCGGAAGCACTTGCACTTCTTTCGGCCATTTCCAGAGTTCCTGTAAAGCAAGGAATAGCCGTGACGGGTTCTATAAACCAGCACGGGGAAGTTCAACCGGTTGGGGGAATAATCGAGAAAGTCGAAGGATTTTTCAGGGCGTGTAAGAGTCGAGGTTTTGATGGGGAGCAGGGTGTGATCATACCAAAGGCCAACGCAAAGAATCTCGTGTTGAAAGATGAGATCGTCCAGGCTATGAAGAAAGGACTTTTTCACATATGGACCGTGGAGACGGTGGACGATGCGATAGAGATCGTAACGGGAATGAAGGCAGGAAAACTCACCAAGACGGGTAAGTTCGAAAGAGGCAGCGTGAACTACCTTGTCTATCGCGAGCTGAGGAAGATGAAAAAACTTCTCGATGGTGCTTTTGAAGAAACGAAGAAGAAAAAGAGAAAGGGTAAAAAATGAGACTGCCGACCGTCCTCATTGGAAGG
>NZ_JAGGZH010000052.1 GCF_021162145.1 Thermotoga sp. | reverse complement strand
TTCTTGGAATTTCCGGCACGCTTTCTCCTGGGATCAAAGCAAAATCAACCAGAACGTCTCCATTTCCGAAGATTGTGTAGGTAAGGTAAACCCAGGAGTTCCCCGGAACCTGGTAAACACTCTGGACAAAAACTTTTCCGTTTTCTTTTTTCCAGGACATTTTGTGAAGTTGCTGATTGTACGATGCTTTTTTCCACACAGCTAATCTTTCTGGCATTCTGTTTCCAATGTCATTGTCGATAGGAACTCTCCAGAAGTTCGGTTTAACAGGGCTTACAAGGAGATTTCTATCCCTGTGAATGATCTGTTCAAGAAATCCGGAAAGTTTTGAAAATACAAACTTTATCTCTTTTGCTTTGATCTCAATGTGAGAGCCGTTCTCAGAGACTGACACATCGTCTTCAACGGATTCTTTCTCCATCTCGGCAGGTTTCAGCTGGAACTGCTCGAAGGCGACAACATGTCCCTTCTTTGCCCAGAGTGTATCTCTGGAAAGAGCAAACTCAATTTCAAGGAAGTATTCTGCACTGTCCATTTCAGGAAGGTCTATCTTTATTGTTGTTTTTTCACTTGGTGCGAGAGAAAGTTTAAAACGTTCTTCCTTTATTACTTCTCCGTCTCTTCTTATTTTCCAGATTCCATCGAATTCTTCAAGATCTGTGAACAGGTAGTGATTTTCTATTTCATAGAGAGATTTTGTCAACTGCCGGACTTTTATATTCTGATAGACCTTTTTTACTTCAAGGAGTTCCGGTTCCGGTGTTCTGTCTGGAAGGACGACCCCGTTACAACAGAAGTTTTTGTCATTTGGCTCATCTCCAAAGTCTCCTCCATACGCCCAGAACTCTCTACCCTGTTCATCTACTTTCTTTATTCCCTGATCTACCCAATCCCAGATACATCCACCATGAAGGTAGGGATACCTTTCTATCACATCCCAGTAATCTTTCAAATTCCCTACACTGTTTCCCATGGCGTGAGCGTACTCACACATGATGAAAGGTTTTTCTTGTTTCTTTGAAGCGTATTCAAGCAGAGTGTCTATCTTGGGATACATGCGTGAAAAGACATCTGGATAGTAGTTTTCTCCTCTCAGTGTTGCTCCCTCGTAATGAATAAGTCTTGTGTTGTCTCTGGATTTTATCCAAAGTGCGGCCTTCTCAAAGTTTATTCCGTCTCCTGCTTCATTTCCAAGCGACCAGAAGATAACAGAAGGATGATTCTTGTCACGCTCTACCATTCTTTGGATTCTGTCAAGATGTGCCTTCTCCCACTCGGGCTTATTAGCCAGCGTTGTTTCCAAATCCCAACCGACCCCATGTGATTCAATGTTTGCTTCATCTATGACATAAAGCCCATAATAATCGCACAGATCGTACCACTTTGTCTGATTTGGATAATGAGAGGTACGCACCGTGTTTATGTTGTGCTGTTTCATGAGTTTTATGTCCTCTACCATTCTCTCCACAGTCACCGCATGGCCTCTGTCCGGGTCGAACTCGTGTCTGTTCACTCCTTTAATGTAAAGAGGTTTTCCATTCAGAAGAAGTGTTCCGTCTTTTATCTCCACTTTTCTGAATCCAAAGTTGATTTTCTTTTCGTCTTCGCCCAGTTTCACCTTTAGAACATAAAGGTGCGGTTTTTCTGCAGACCACTTCTTTGGATTTTCTATATCAAAAACAAACGAGAGAACACTGTCTTTCGGTTTCACTCGTTCTTTCACCAAGGTTGTTGTCTTTCCATCCGGATCGATGAGCACAAGTTCAAAATTCTTTTCGCTCTCTTCTCCAAGATTTCTGAACTCCACATCTGCAAAGAGCTTTCCATTTTTGTAGTTCTCATCCAAGTCTGTTCTAATAAAAACATCCCTCACATGGAATTTAGGAAGGGTGTATAGATAAACGTCTCTGTAAATTCCTGCAAACCACCACATGTCCTGATCTTCCAGGTAACTTCCATCACTCCACTTTAAGACTTCAACAGTGATCAGATTTCTTCCAGCTCTTAGGTAATCTGTTACCCTGAACTCTGCAGGTGTGCAGCTATCTTTACTGAAACCGATCTTCTTTTCGTTTATCCACAGGTAAAAGAACGATCGCACACCTTCAAAATGGAGGAAAATTTCCTTTTCAAGCCAACTCTCTGGTATTTCTATCCATTTCCTGTAAATCCCCGTGGGGTTGTCATCTCTTGGAACGAGAGGAGGATTTGTTTCGAATGGATAGACCACATTCGTGTAGATAGGCTTGCCATAGCCTTTAAATTCCCAGTTGCTTGGAACCTCTATCTCATCCCAGCTTGCTTCGTCAAAATCCTCCAGAAAGAAACCTTCAGGAACTTCAAAAGGATTCTTTGCAAAGAAGAACTTCCAGTTTCCATTGAGAGACAGAAAGTCTTTCGGATACTCCCATTTTCCCTTGAATGGATCAAAGTAAGGTATGAAAGTTGCATGAGGTTTTTCTGTTCCAGAACTGACAAGCTGAGGATTTTCCCATTCGTAGCGCATACCCTACACCTCCATAAGGAAACATGCTACTCTATGATTTGGCTTTACCTCCAGAATTTGTGGTTCTTCTTTACGACACCGATCTGTTGCAAACGGACATCTTGGATGAAATCTGCAACCTGACGGAGGTGAAACAAGAGACGGAGGAGATCCTGGTATTCCTTCTCTCAACTGCTTGTCTCCCACTCTGGGAAGCGATTGTATGAGGTATCTCGTGTAAGGATGAAGAGGCTCCTTAAAGATCTCGAGCGTTGGACCCTCTTCCATGATCTTTCCCGCATACATGATTGCCATTCTTGTTGTAACCTGAGCATGTATACCCATGTCGTGCGTCACCAAAACAATTGTGTTCTTCAGCTCTTTTTGAATTCTCTTTATGAGCTGTATGACAGCACGCTGTGCTACTACATCCAAAGCAGTTGTCGGTTCGTCGGCAAGGATGACACGAGGTTTCAAGAGAGTGGCAAGTGCTATAGTAACACGCTGTCTCATTCCACCGGAAAGCTGATGAGGAAACATATCCAGCACTCTGGAAGGAAGCCCCAAAGCTTTTAAGTGTTCGATCGCCATTTCGAGAAACGCTTCTTTCTGTCTTCTCACATGACTCTTCAGAATTTCCATGAATGTGTCCTTTATACGCTTCACCGGGTTCAAAACGTGCATGGAACCCTGGGGAATGTAGGAGATGAAGCGCCATCTCAGGTGCCTTCTCTCTTCTTCTTTTAGTGATACAATGTTCACAGGTTCGCTGTCGAGCCAGTAATTCAGTTCGCCGCCGAATAGCCTCAGGGGAGGCTCGAGATTTGCGAGCAGGGTCTTCAAGAGTGTAGATTTTCCGCAACCGGATTCGCCTGCTATACCGTAGATCTCGCCTGAAAAGATCTTCAAACTCACGTTGTCCACGGCTTTTATCGTTCTTCTTTTACCCCAGAATTCCAGAACATAGTAGGCCTTCAGGTTTTTCCCTTCTATCAATGTCTCCATCCACTCGCCTCCTTATGTTTCTTCCCAGACAACCAAGCTGTGAGGTTCTATTTTTCTATTTCCTAGAACAACTCGAGCACCACTCGGTATCTCCA
>NZ_JAGGZH010000051.1 GCF_021162145.1 Thermotoga sp. | reverse complement strand
CCTTAAAAATGTCTGTTTGAGTTATAACCCCAACGAGGTTTCCTGTGCCGTCAACCACAGGGAGACCACTTATATCTTTCTCTTCCATGATTCTTGCAGCATCCTCTATGGGAGTGTTTTCATTTACGGTGATCACGTTTTTTGTCATAATCTCTTCTATCTTCAATTTGGATAAAAGATAGTGAAGCTCCCATATGTTGAGAGTGGTGACTTTAGAGGGCGAGGCATAGAGAAGGTCTTTTTCTGTGACAATTCCAACTATCTTATTGTCTTTCATGACAATCAGGCGTTTGATCTTATTCTGTTTCATGAGTTTGAGAGCTTCGGAAAATGAGGTTTCAGGAGCTATTGTTATTGGGTTTTTTGTCATAAAATCCTTTACCAGCATGTTATTCCCTCCTCATGCAACTCCCAAGTAAGCCTTCTTCACCATTTCGTTATCCAGTAATTCCTTCGCTTCACCTTCGAGAACAATTCTTCCTGTTTCTAAGACATAGCCATAGTGGGCAATTTTGAGGGCACCAAGGGCGTTCTGTTCCACAAGCAGAATTGTGGTTCCTTCCTCGTTGATCTTTTTGATGACATCGAAAACCTCAGAAACCAGTATGGGAGCAAGACCAAGGGAAGGTTCGTCCATCATTAAGAGTTTTGGCCTGCTCATCAGTGCTCTTCCAATGGCAAGCATCTGCTGCTCTCCTCCGGAAAGGGTACCTCCGAGCTGCTTCAATCTTTCCTTCAACCTTGGAAAGAGAGAAAAAATCCATTCTAGATCCTGCTTTATTCCTTCTTTGTCTTTTCTGTTGTATGCTCCCATCATCAAATTCTCAAGAACAGTGAGTTCAGGAAAGATTCTTCTTCCCTCGGGAACAAGTGCAATTCCCATTCTGTTTATCACATGAGGTGGTGTATTTGTAATATCTTGATCGTTGAAGAAAACTTTACCTTCCTGTACTTTCACCAGTCCAGCTATTGCAGAGAGTGTGGTTGTTTTCCCGGCACCGTTTGCTCCAATGAGCGTAACAATTTTTCCCTTTGGAACTCTTAAATCTATTCCTTTGAGTGCGTGAATTGCCCCATAGTAGACATGCATATTTTTCACTTCAAGAACGATGTCAGACACTCTCCCACTCCCTTCCAAGGTAAGCCTCTATGACCCCTGGATCGTTTTGAACCTCTTTTGGAGTGCCTTCAGATATGATCCTACCATAGTCCATTACAATGATTCTTTCACATATTCCCATGACCAGTTTCATGTCGTGTTCTATTAAAAAGACCGTGAGCTTGAAATCTTTTCTTATTCTTTCTATAAACTCCATCAAATCCTCTGTTTCTCTTGGGTTCATACCTGCTGCGGGTTCGTCCAGGAGAATCAATTTGGGATCTGTTGCAAGAGCGCGGGCTATCTCCAGTTTTCTTTGATCTCCATATGGAAGTGAAGAAGCCTTCTCGTACATTACCTTTTCAAGTCCTACCCTCTTTATCAAATCTTTTGCCTTCTCAAGCATTTCCCTTTCTTTCTTCATGTATCCAATCTTCGTAACTGAACGCCAGAACCAGAAATGCCCTTCTCCTTTTTTCTTTTTTCCGTGCTTTAGAAGAATTTTTTCCACATTCGGATTGGAAAGAACGTGGTGCTGAGCAACAAGGACATTCTCAAGTACAGTCATGTCGGAGAACAATCTGATGTTCTGGAAAGTCCTTGCTATTCCCAGGTGAGTGATCTGGTATGGTTTCAAACCAGTGATGTCTATACCATCGAATATGATTCTGCCTTTTGTAGGACTATATATTCCCGTTATCACATTGAAAACCGTAGTTTTCCCTGCACCGTTTGGTCCTATGAGTCCAACAAGTTCTCCTTCTCTTATCTCATTGCTGAAATCATCAACTGCCACAAGACCACCGAATTGCATTGTGACATGGTCAAGTATAAGAAGCGGTTTTTTAGAGAGATCGGCGACAGTCATCTGTCTTCACCATCCTTACCTCGAGCAAAAATCCAGTTGTACAGGTTGTTCCATGTGAGTTCTTCCCTTCCCATTATTCCCCTTCGCCAGAATATCATAACGAGAATGAAAATAACGGATATAACCAGGATTCTCATGCCTTTTATACCGGGAACGTGGATGCCAAAGAAGTTGAAAGGTTCCTCTAAATCTCTGAGCCACTCAAACAGTATTGTGAAAAGTGCTGCTCCTATGAGTGAGCCCGATATACTACCCAGCCCTCCGAGGACTATCATGATGAGAATGTAAAAAGTGAGCATGGGACCAAGTGTGGTGATTCTGGGATCTATTGTTGTAACCCAGTGGGCATAAAGGGAGCCTGAAACACCCGCAAAGAACGCTCCTGTGACGAAGGAAAGAAGCTGGTGTTTAAAAACGTTTATTCCCATTGCTTCTGCAGCAATTCTGTCTTCTCTTATAGCCTTTAACGCCCTTCCATAACTGCTGTTCACAAGGCTTGCAATGAACAGAACAGTGACGAACAACCACCCATAACACCACCAGATGTTTGAATACTCTGGAATGCCTTTCAAACCTAAAGGACCGTTTGTAACACTGATAGCGTTCAAAGCGATGATTCTTATCACTTCGGCAAAACCGAGGGACGCTATAGCAAGATAGTCACCTGACAGTCTCAGAACAGGCCATCCTATGAGAAATGCAAACAGTGCCGCCATCATTCCTCCTGCGATTGTGGCCGTGAAAAAATCGGTGTGCAGGTTGGCAAGCCAGGGGACAATGGGTTCTATTATGAAAGACATGGTTTTCTGTTCTGGAGAAAGAGTGAGCAATGAGGCGGTGTAGGCTCCTATCAAAATGAAACCTGCGTGTCCAAGAGAGAATATACCCGTGATTCCATTTATCAGGTTCAAACTCACTGCCATAACTCCGTATATGGCAATGAGTCTCACTACCCTCAGCTGGTAGCTATCAAGGTATTTATTGGCCAGATGGAGAAGGAGTATCATAAAAAGAATAAAAGCGACAGTAAGAATTACATTTGT
>NZ_JAGGZH010000050.1 GCF_021162145.1 Thermotoga sp. | reverse complement strand
GTGTCCTGAAAAAGCGAGATTTTTTCCCGTGTATTCAAGATCAACCTTGTCCAAAGGCTCATAGTTCCACGAATGATTTCTCAGCTCTCCCCCCATGGATATCATCCTTTCAAGGATCGGTAGTGTGCTTTCGTTTAGTCTCTGTCCTACAGGGAAGAAAGTGGTCACAATACCGTGTTCTTCTAGCACGTCCAGTACCTCCAACATGAGTTTCGTGTCCGGGCCATCGTCAAAAGTCAATGCTATCAGTTTCATCTCGCCCCCTCTCCAGCAAGCAGCAAACTCGCCGTAACCAGAAGGGGTGTAAGAAGCATCCGAACGTTCATCTGCCTGCAAGTCTCCTTCTGAGGATATCGAGCGTTACTGCCACGACAATGACGATACCGATAACTACGTTGTGCCAGTATGTAGAAACGTTTAGAAGAACAAGTGCGTTCCAGAGAAGGCTGATGATGCTAGCACCTATGATAGCTCCCAGAACACTTCCTTCTCCTCCTGTGAGGCTCGTTCCGCCAATCACGGTGGAGGCTATGGCGTAGAGTTCGTACATGCTACCAACACCTGGTTGTCCCTGAGAAAGTCTTGCGGCGATAATGATTCCCACCAACCCGGCGAGTAAACCAGATGTCATGAAAGCGATCATTCTTACTCTGTCTACGTTGACACCCGAGAATCTCGCTGCAATTTCGTTTCCACCGGATGCCCTCAGATGCTTTCCATAGACTGTTTTTCTGAGGAAGAAATCGGTAACAAAGGCGACAGCTATCAGTATCCACACAGGAATCGGGATTTTCAAAACCTCACCCTGTCCGATTTTAAGGAAGGACGAAGGAAGACCTATGATGGGCCAACCTTTCGTGATCACGGCCGCCATACCGCGGGCGATCGTCAGAGTACCGAGTGTGATGATGAAAGCAGGAACTTTGAGCTTGGTCACAAACAACCCATGCCACGCTCCAACTCCAATGGAGAAGAGGAGTATGAGGATCAGAGATATCCACACGGGAACTCCGTGTGTCATGAGCCAGGCGACCATAACTCCCGTCAGCGCCACCATGGAGCCGGGAGAAAGGTCGATGGCTCCTCCTCCAGAGATGATCACAAAGGTCTCCCCGATCGCCAGAAGACCAAAGATGGCGATCTGTCTTCCAAGGGCCTGAAGGTTGAACGTTGTCAGAAAGCGTGGATTCAGTATGGCTGTGAAGACGGCGAGGCTGATGAGTGCAACAAGAGGTCCAAGTTCTCTGAAAGCTTTTTGCTTGAATTTTGCTGCCAAGTTATTTCCCCCCTCAATAACATCTGTCGAATATCTCTTCCATATCCTTTGCTGTCAGGTTTCCTGGTGTTGCTATCACCACTCCGTTCAGAATTCGATAACCGGTTTCTGCCATCTTGGGTATGTCTTCTTTTTTCACACCGAGCTCGCTGAGACGTTTGTTCAGCCCGAACATTTCCTGGAAATCCCTGAGTTTCTTGATGGCAAGTCTTCCGGCTTTTTTATCGTCTGTTTCATATACACCGAATACTTCTCTTCCCACGATGGCGAGCCTTCCGTACACATGATCAAATATGTACTCGAATAGATAAGGTCCCGTGATACACAACCCAAGACCGTGGGTGATCTCCGGATAGAAACCACTGAGACCATGTTCCAGTGCGTGGTTTGCAATGACACCGGTCAATGTTTCTGTGATACCGGCTTCGGTGCTGGCCCACGTGAGGTTTGTCCTGGCTTCTATGTCTTCTCCGTTATCGTAAGCAACGGGGAGATACGTCACGATTCTTTTCATGGCGTCCAGTGCGAGGACATCCGAATAGGGGTTTGCGTTCACATTCAGAAAGGCCTCTATCGCGTGATAGAAAGCGTCCATTGAGGTGTAGGCGGTCTGATCTTTGGGAAGAGTCTTCATCACTTCGGGATCGATGAGCGACAAGATCGGGAAAGTGTTTCTGTACCCGATCCCCACCTTTTCTTTCGTCTCTGGATTCGTGATGACAGCGAACGGATCAGCTTCTGTGCCAGTACCATGGGTAGTGGGAATCGCAACGACGGGGATGGACTTCTCGGGAATCTTTCCTCCTCCCACGGGAACGTAATCCCAGAACTTTCCTTCGTTCGGAGCGGTGATAGAAATCGCTTTTGCGCTGTCTATAGGGCTTCCCCCACCGAGACCTACGATGAAATCTACCTTCTCCTTTCTCACAATTTCTGCTGCTTCATCGACGTGATCTGAGATCGGGTTGGGAACGATCTTGTCGAAGACGATGCTTTCTATTCTACTCCTTTTGAGAAGATCCTGCACCCGCTGAAGCAGACCAGTCTTTTTTGTGCTGGATCTTCCAGTGACGATCAACGCTTTTTTTCCAAGTTTTTTCGTTCTTTCTCCCAGCTCATCTACCGCTCCCACTCTGAAAACGATTTCTGTCGGAAGATAACAAGATATCTTGAACATGTTAGCACCTCCTTCATTGGACCTCTTCTATGATGTCTTCCACAGCCAGCACAGCCGCGCCAACGAGGTTCGGACTGATGTTTCTGAAAATGGTGGGCCTTATCCTCAATCTCTTCACGGCCGACTTCAAGGCCCTCTGATGCACGTAATCCTTTATGATGGAAAGGAAACTTTCCCCGAGGTCCACGACTTCCCCACCGAGGATGACAAGCTCCGGATTCAGTATGTTCACAAGGTTGACGATCCCAACAGCGATGTTCTCTGCGAACCGGGTCAGCACTCTTCGAGCATCGTTTTTTTGCTTTAGTGCTTGAAATTTCTCGATAGCGTTTCTGCCCTCTAGTTCCCTCCCATACTGATCGATTGCCCAGTTTATTGATGAGACTAGCTCCCAACATCCCCAGTTGGAACAGTGACATTGTCTATCAGAGTACATGTTCACAGTCATGTGCCCCGCTTCGCCTGCTGTGAAAGAAGGACCTCTGAAGATCTTCCCGTCAATCATCAATCCAGTTCCAACACCTTCTCTGATGATTATGAAAACTGCTTCTTCCACGTTCCTCAGATCCTCGGAATGGTACTTTTCAGCGAGCATGGAGAGGTTTGCTTCGTTGTCCGCAAGGACAGGAACGTCAACCTCCAGAAGTTTTTCTATGCTCACGTTCTCCCACTCGAGATTTGGAGCGAGAAGAATTTTTTTCTCCTCCATGTCCACCATTCCTGGAATGGAAAGTGAGATCCTTGAGATTCTGCGCTCACGTGAAACGCGTTCGTATATCTCTTTCACCATTTTGAAGAACTCTTCTGGCTCTTTTGGCGTGTCGAACGTACCTCGAAGTTCCACTTCTCCATCGAAAAAACCGATACCATAGGTGGTGATGTTCACCCCTATGTCGAAAACAAGACTCAGAAAGGCTCCTTTTTTCAGATCAAGAAGTACCCTGCGCCTTCCCGGAGTGCTTTTTCCCATCGTTCCGATCTCTCTTATGTACCCTTCGTCTATGAGCTCTTTAGTCAGTCTCGTCACACTACTTGGGGTGAGACCTGTGATCTCTGATATGTCCGACCTGGAGAGAGGATGATTTTCATGGATCACTTTGAGGATGTTTTTTTTGTTAAGGATCTTTATCCTCGGTGAGTTGTATTTCAACTTCGATACCTCCTTGGCAGGTTTCGAATTATGTTCACATTAATTATATGCAGGAATTAATTTAAAATCAAGGTCGAATATCTGTGATGATAAATCTTTATAACCGTTTAACGGCGATTATCGAAATTTATCCTCAGAAATCTCAGTTTTTCAGTGATTTCCTCCACTCCCTTGGCGGTGACCCTTTCTTTTTCTTCGGACTGGTACCACCCTTCGATGAAACCGAATTCCTCTGCCAGTTTCAAAATTTTTTCATACTCTTCCTGGCGGAGTTTCCTATTTATTTCAGGAAATTTTCTGGCGTCGAAATGAGGTATGTACTGATTCATTATGGAAAGAGGGATCCTTGTGGAGAGACTTGAGAGAAAGGAAAAGACCTCTGAATAATCTACAACGTTTCCGGGAAGAACGAGCATTCTGATTATGAGACCTTTCATCTTTTTCTCGTTGAAAGGACCCACCTGTCTGAACATCTCGATTGTTGCTTTTTGAACCACTGACCAGTAATTCGGGGTTTTTGAGTATTTCAGAGATGCTTCGTTGTTCGAATACCTCACATCGGAAAGATAGATGTCCACGATGTCTTCCAGAAATTTGAGTATCTCTGGATCTTCGTACCCGCTGGTGTTGTAAACGATAGGAAGTTCCAGCCCCTCTTTGATCGCAATCTTCAGAGCCGACACTATGAACGGCAGATGCGGTGTGGGGGTGACGAGGTTTAGGGTCTTCGCACCACGTTCCTGAAAGATGAGGAATATCTCTGCAAGATCATCCACCCTGATCTCCGTTCCGACACCTCTCTGACTAAATCCCATGTTTTGACAGTAGACGCACCTCATGTTACACCCACTGAAAAAGATCGTTCCGGCACCACCTTTTCCAGAGATGGGTGGCTCTTCTCCAAAATGCAAGACGGCGTTTGATATCTTTGGAAGGGCGTAGAGACCACAGAAACCAACTTCTCTGTACCTGTTGACTCCACACTTTTTGGGACAGAGTCGACATTCTCTCAAGTTTTCCCACAGAGTATCTTCAATCTCCTCGATTCTCTTCAGTTTCTCCCGGTACATACTCGATCTTTGCTCCCAGTTTTCCAAGCTTTTCCATGACATTCTCGTATCCTCTGAAAATATGTTCAACGCTGCTTATCTCTGTTGAACCTTCTGCGATGATCCCTGCTATGAGCAGGGCCGCCGTTGCCCTGAGGTCGGTTCCTTCAACGGGAGCACCGCTAAGCTTTTCCACTCCTCTCACTATGGCAACGTTTCCGGATACCTCTATGTCTGCCCCCATTCTCTTCAGTTCATCGACGTGGAGAAATCTCGTTTTGAATACGTTTTCTGTGATGACGGAGACTCCTTTTGCCACAGAAAGGTACACCATCATCTGGGGTTGAAGATCAGTGGGAAAACCTGGGTAGGGATTCGTGGTGATGTCCACTGCTTTTTGTCTTCCCTTCATGCTGATCTCTATAGAATCGCTGTAGATTCTCAGTCTGGTACCCGTTTGCTCCAGTTTTTCGAGAAAGTTCATGAGGTGGTCAGGTCTCACGTTCTTCACCAGACCTTCTCCTCTGCTCGCGGCGATGGCAATCAGGTATGTCCCCGCTTCTATTCGGTCTGGAATGATTCTGTATTGAGTCCCTTTCATCTTCTTGACTCCGAAGATTTCTATACGACTGGTACCAGCTCCTTTTACATTACCTCCCATCGCGTTCAGAAAGTTCTGAAGGTCGACGATCTCTGGTTCCATGGCGGCGTTTTCTATAACAACACGCGTTCTGTTCAAAAGAGAGGCGGTTGTCATGAGGTGCTCCGTTGCTCCAACACTCGGAAACGGAAGTGTGATCGTAACATCATCCACCCTTTTTTCGAGCATGGCTTCAACAAAACCGTGCTCCACCTTTATGGAAAAACCGAGTCTTTTGAGACCTTCCAGGTGAAAGTCGACGGGTCTCACACCTATGGAACACCCACCAGGTAGAGCAACTCTTGCCCTTCCTGTTCTTGCGGCTATCGGTCCGAGTACGTTGAAGGACGCTCGCATCTTTCTGACCGGTTCGTAGGGTACCTCTTGGGATATATCTTTCACCCTTTTCACGGTGAGACTGTTGCCATCGAATGTGACTTCGAAACCGATCGAGGTCAGGATATCTCTCATAACGAAAACGTCCTGAAGTTTTGGGATGTTCTCAAGAAATATTTCTTCATCGCACAAAATAGATGCCGCCATTATAGGTAAGGCAGCGTTTTTGGATCCAGATATTTCCACTTCACCTCTGAGGGTCGTTTCCCCTTGAACTAGGAATTTACCCAATTATGACACCGCCTTTTTTAGCTCAGAAACTGCTTTCTCCAAATCCATGAAATCCTTCGGATAACTTTTAAAAGCGATTTTGTACTCTACCGGTATATCCTTGATGAAGTTTTCGATCCTTTCTGCGATCTTCGGCGCCACACTCTTCGGCACATCAACGACGAAGAGAGCGAAGATGTCTTCGGAGTACCTTCCAACGCTGTCGAGCGGTACTCTTACACACTCTTTCAGAACTTTCCCCACCCTCATGAGTGTGCTTTCCTTCTCCTCACCACGGGATTGTACTTTCACGAAGAAGATCGTGTACGGTATGTTCTCCTCGAATGATCTTTGATGCTGGTAAGAAAGAAGCCTCAGAAAGTGATCTTTCGAGTAAACTCTCGTCAGTGGATCGATCATCTTTTTAGTTCCGAGCTTTTCGAAGAAGTCATCGAAGACCTGGAACTGCTTTTTCAGTACTTCGTTGTACTCTTCGATGAGTGATTCCAACTCTTTCTCCCTTTCTTGACATTGCTTGAGCTTCTTTTCGAGCTCTTCGATTCTTTTCAGAAGTTCCGCATGGCCGCTCACATTGAACACCCCCAAATGGCTTCGTCAGAGATATTATATACTGTAGATGTTCTTACGATATTCTACCATGGTGAGTCAGCGAAGAGGTGAGACAGTGATAGTCGATTACAGAGACTTGGAGAACTTTATGATGTGTCCTAGAAAATTCTGCCTCAGCAGAGAGCTGGAACGCCCTCACTTGAGTGTTCCTGAAAATCTTCTGTTTGTGGGGTTTTCTCTGGAAAGCCCCGTCATCGAGGGTGAGTTTGAAGGCATACGGTTGATCTCGAAACCGGATCTGGTTGTGAAAGAACGAGATGGATGGAAGATTGTGTTGAAAAAGCGGGCAAAGAAGTTCAAGGAAAAATACGCCCTGGAAGCTGCCTATCATGCTTTCGTGTTCACGAGGGCTGGTTTGATCGTCGAGGGGGTAGAAGTTCTATCGGACAGCTTTTCGCGGAGGATGGAGAACTGGAGGAATCTGGTGCCGATTATTGAGAACATTTTGTTGGAGATGGTGAGAATCTCGGAAGATCCCGATCCGAAGGTAGGGAGGCATTGCAGATACTGTGATTTTCTTGAAGAGTGTGAAAAGAGGTTGCTCGAAAGGAAAAGTATTCTACTTGTGAATGGTATCGGTGAAGAGACGAGGAGAATCCTTCGCAGAATGGGAATAGAAACTCTGGAGGACCTTTCAAATGCTGATCAGAGAGTTCTGGAAAAGATCTTTGGAAGGGAGAAAGGAAAGAGGTTCATCCTGGCAGCTCGTGCCTTTCTCGAGAATCGGGTGATAATGATCGAACCTCCCGGGGACTTGCCAGAAGGGATAGTAGTGGATATAGAGTACTATCCAACCGAGGAGAGGGATTTTCTATACGGATTTTTGATGGGTGATGAATACAGGTACTTCCTGTTCGAGGAGGAAAAAGATGAACTAGCCGAATTTTTGGACTCCCTGGACAACGGTGTGAGGTTCTACCATTACCATGGTCCCGAGAGGCGAAAGATCCTGCGAATGGTTGAAAACAAAAAAATAACCTTGCTCGATGTCTTTTCTATCCTGAGGCGTCACTTTGTTTTCCCCGTTATGTCTTACTCTCTCAAAAGGATAGCCAGGTACCTCGGTTACAAGTGGAGAACATCTCTGAATGGCTATGAAATAATCTCACTTTACGAAAACTGGCGGAGGACAAAGAACGAGGAGATACTCAAACAGATGCTCCTCTACAACGAAGATGATGTGAGAGCAACGAAGAGAGTGCTGGATTTCATGAGATCTCACTCCTCCTTCTCGTAAGGAACACCATCGGCTGCAGGTGGTCTGGTTCTCCCGATCAGACCCGCCACAACCACGAGGGTGACGATGAATGGAAAAAGGTTAAAAAGAGGTTTGACAGTCGCCGATACGTTGAGCAAGTGGCTACTCTGGAATTGATTAGCAAGAGCCTCGGACATGCCAAAAAGAAGACACGCCCACATAGCACCGATGGGGTTCCAGTTACCAAGTATCATGGCGGCCAGAGCGATGAATCCCCTTCCACCCGTCATGAGTTCTCTGAAATTTCCCACTTCACCTATTGAGAGGAAGGCTCCTCCCATAGAAGCCAATGCCCCGCTCATGAGTACTCCAAAGTACCTGATTTTGAAGACGTTAACACCGAGGGTGTCTGCTGCTTCCGGGTTTTCCCCCACCGCTCTCATTCTCAGACCGAGGGGTGTTTTGTATATCAGAAACCACGTGAAAGCCACCAAGGCGAAGGCAAGAAGGACTATGGGACTGATGGTGCCGATCGCTTCCCCGAGGAACGGGATGTTCGAAACACCAGGAATGTTTATTTCATCGATCCTGCCAACGTAGGGAGTTTGACCCGGCTGGCCGAATATTGGTTCCATGAGAAATCCTGTCAACCCCTGTGCAACAAGGATTAAAGCGGTGGCGCTCACTATTTGATTTCCTCTCCATTTGATACTCGCCCAGGCGTGGAACCAGGAAAAACCAATGCCAATGGGAATAGAGAGCAAGAATCCGAGCCAAGCGCTTCCGGTGTAGTAAGCAATCACCACAGAAGAGAAGGCACCCAGTAGCATGATACCTTCCAGGGCGATGTTTACAACCCCCGTGATTTCACTGAACACTCCCCCAAGCGAGGCGAAAAGAAGAGGAGTCGAGGCGGTGAGTGTGAGCTTGTAGAAGAGGGGGTTCGTGAATATATTCCACAGGCCTTCGAGGATCTTCATCTTCTCACCTTCTTGGCTCTGAGCAAAGTTTTGACGATCCTGTCGGCAGCGACGAGAAATATCACGATACCCTGTATGATGGTAACGATGTGTTTTGGAACACCGACAAACTGCATGTTGCTAGATCCTGTCCTGAGGGAAGCAATGAGAAAAGAGGCGAAGATTATTCCGATGGGATGATTTTGACCGATCAGGGCGATTGATATCCCATCGAAGCCCTTGCCACCGGAGAGAGTTCCAAGAAATCGATGGTGAAGCCCCATGACCTCGAGAGCCCCTGCAAGTCCAGCCAGTGCCCCACTTATCGCCATGGACATGACAGTGTTCTTCGAAATACTTATTCCACCGTACTCAGCGGCATAGGGGTTGAATCCGGTTGCTTTGACTTCGTAGCCGGTCTTCGTTTTCTCAAGAACGATGTATATCACAATAGCCGCGATGATTGAAATCACAATACCGGATGTCATCTCGAGGGCTCCAACGGTGACGATAGGGGGAAGTTTTGCAGAAGGAGCAATCTCTGGACTTTTTGGAGTCCCAGAGCCGACTGCCAGCGGTCCGGTGATGAGATAGGAGGAGATGTAAGTCGCTATCCAGTTCAGCATGATGGTGGTGACGACCTCGTGAGCGCCCGTTTTCGCTTTTAGATACCCCGCTATGGATGCCCACGCTGCACCACCTATCATACCGGCGATCATCGTCAACGGAATGGCAAGCGATGGTGGAACGCCTCTCATATTCATCCCGACCACTGTGGCAAGTATGGCACCCATTATCATCTGTCCTTCTGCTCCGATGTTGAAAAGGCCTGCCCTGAAGCCGAATCCAACAGCGAGTCCCGTCAATATCAACGGGGTGGTCTTTATAATTGTATCTGCAAGAGCCTGAAGATCCCCGAAAGCTCCTTCTATCATGGCCTTGTAGGCTGTTACAGGGTTTTGTCCTATCATCACGATCACGGCGGCTGCTATCAAGAGAGCTATTATGACTGAGAAGAGCGGAACAAGAAATGCCCAGAGCCTTCCTCTCATTTTCTAATCTCCTCCAGTCTGTGCCCCGCCATCATCAAACCTATTTCTTCTCTGCTTGTCTCTTCTGGTCTTACTTCTCCCATTATCTGACCTTCGTACATCACGAGAATGCGGTCGCTCAGGGAAAAGATTTCATCCAGCTCCATGGAGATGAGAAGGATTCCGACATTGCTGTCCCGCATGGAGACGAGTGTCTTGTGAATGAACTCTATGGCTCCCACATCGAGACCCCGTGTTGGCTGGGCCACTATGAGGAGCTCTGGTGAAAAACTCAGCTCACGAGCAACTATTATTTTTTGCTGATTTCCCCCCGAAAAACTTCCAGCGAGGAGTTCGACGTTTCTCGGTCTGATATCGAATTTCTCGAAAAGTTCTCTTGAGAAGGACTTTATCTCTTTGATGTTGAGAAAGCCGTTTTTCACGAAAGGTTCTACCATGTGTCTTCCAAGAATGGTGTTAAAGTAGGCGGGGAAGTCAGCTATGAGGCCCCTTTTCAGGCGATCTTCGGGAACATGGTAGATACCAAGGTCCCTCAGACGTTTTGGGTCGTACCCTGTGATATCTCTTCCTTTGAAAAGTACTTTCCCCTTTTCCACTTTTCTCAGTCCGGCGATTGCTTCTACGAATTCGGATTGACCGTTGCCTGCCACACCGGCTATGCCCACTATCTCTCCTCTTCTCACCTCGAGTGAGATACCTTTCACCGCGTCCAGACCCCGGTTGTCCTTGACCCACAGGTCCTTCACTTCAAGGAGAGTTTCTCCGGGTTCTTTTGGTCTCTTCTCGACGGTTAAGACTACGTCTCTTCCCACCATCAACCTTGCTATTTCCTGGGGGGATGTCTGAGAAGTGATGAGATTTCCCGTTACCCTTCCCTGTCTCATCACAGTGATTCTGTCGGAGATGACCATGACTTCGTTCAATTTATGGGAAATGAAGATGATTGTTTTTCCACTTTTCTTCAATCTTTTCAGGATATCGAACAGTTCTTCCGTCTCCTGTGGTGTCAGGACCGCTGTTGGTTCGTCGAGGATGAGAATGTCGACACCTCTGTAGAGAGTTTTTATGATTTCCACTCTCTGCTGAAGACCAACAGGCATGTCTTCTATTTTCATGTCGACATCCACCATGAGACCGTACTCTTCCGAGAGTCTTTTCACTTCATCCCTTGCTCTTTTTCTGTCCAGAACCAATCCTTTCTTCGGTTCCATACCGATTATCACATTTTCGTAGGCAGTCAGATTGCCCACGAGCATGAAGTGCTGATGAACCATGCCTATTCCGTATTTTATGGCATCGGCGGGTCCGGAGAACTCAACTCTCTTTCCGTTTATGTATATCTCTCCTTCATCGGGTCTCAAAAGACCGTAGAGCTGTTTCATCAACGTGGTCTTTCCCGCTCCGTTTTCGCCCACAATGGCGTGTATCTCTCCTTTTTCCACGAAAAGATCGACATGGTCGTTCGCCAGAACTCCCGGAAATCTTTTGACGATGCCTTTCATCACGACGGCGTATTCCACCGAATCACCCCTGAAGTGAAGGAGGGGGGACTCCCCCCTCAGAACGGGAATTCTATCTTCGGCACTTCGAACGCGTCGAGTTCTTCCTGTGTCTCGGGAACTTTGAGAGTGCCGTCTTTCATGAGTTTTTCAAGATAGAGAAGCTCTGCTATGACTCTGTTTGGTACGATTCCCTTCGTGTACTTCATCGGACTTATTCCGACCGCATCTTGAGAGATTCCAAGGACTTTGTGACCACCTTCAAACGTTCCCTCGTATGCCCAGACGACGCCGTAGTAAGCAGCAACATCGACTCTTTTCATCGCACTCGCAAGAACGGCACCGGGAGCCATGTAATCCTGATCCATATCAACGCCTATGGCGAAGAAGCCCTTTTTGTTTTCTACGTAGTAGTCTATCAAGTCAACGAGATTGTCAGAACCTGCGAGGGCGGAAAATTTTTCTCTGGCAGCCTCTATAACACCATTTCCACAGGCTCCAGAGGCGTGGAACACGATGTCCGCACCCTCGGCGAACTGTGACATCGCGAGGTCCTTACCCTTTTTGGGGTCTTCGAAATCCTGCGTGTAACCCCTCAGTATCTTCACATTCTTTTTGTGAAGAACAGAGTAGGTCTTTATTCCTGCTTCGTAGCCATACCTGAACCTCTCCACCGGGGGGATGGGGATGCCTCCAACAAAGCCGACCGTTCCTGTCTGTGTCATGGCGGCTGCAACGTATCCGACGAGGAAGGCGGCTTCTTGTTCCTTAAACGTGAAGGTGATCACGTTGGGAAGGGTCTGTCCCTCTGGTGGTGTGATGTCGATTCCCACGAAGTACGTGTCTGGATACTGTTTTGCAACTTTGAAGAGGGCGTCTGTCATCATAAAACCTACAGCGAAGACCAAATCTGCCTCTTCCGCTGCCTTGCTGAGATTTGGTACATAGTCGGATTGTTCGTAAGACTGAATCACCTTCGCCTCAATTCCCAATTCCTCTGCCGCCTTCTTTATTCCCGCCCAGGTTCCATCGTTGAAAGACTTGTCACCAAGACCACCGATGTCCGTCACCATGACGACCTTAAAGCCGAACAGCGCGATCGCAAAGGCCAGAAAAACTACCATGAGAGCCTTCCTCATGGTTTCACCCTCCCTTTTACGAAATTTTTGTACAAGATAACGGCCGAAACGGCGATCAGAAGTATCTCCATATGAAAAGTGTGCACAGCAGAAGTTTCGAGGGCAATCGGAGAAATCCCACCTTCCACGAACACCTCAAGATGTTTCCAGTTGATGGCAGTCGAAAGAGTTGCGAATAGAGTTGCTCCGACCGGAATTAGAACGTATCTTCCCCCCAGAAGTGCGGCAAAGAACAATAGAAGAAACCAGAAGATTTCCTTCAATCCCGAGATTGTTTGATAAGATTTCAATGAAGGGTATTTTCGCTCCCCGGTGATAATGAAAGACACATCGGTTATCAAAGGATACCTGTTCAGAGAGGTTTTCAGATCTTCTTCAAAGTCATCCACGAACTTGTTTGAAGTGTACTCCGAAATCTTCTTCACCAGGCGTTTCAAGCTTTCAAGAGCACCTTTGTAACGCCCGTACCTGGCCCTTTCCTCTGAGAGGTAGTCTTCCAGCTTGCTGTTCATCTCTTTTGCGATTTTCAGACGCCTTTCGAAGTTCGATGTGGAGAAGAATTGAGAGCGTTCGTTTACCAAAAGAAAGATACCGCTCGGAGTTGGCTCGAATTCCTTCAAAGCGTCCTCTTTTAAAAACTTCTCTGGAACGAGACTCAGATATTCCACCAGTTGTTTTGTGTGTTCTTTGCTAGCTAGTGATACCGCTGACATTTCTCTGAGTATTTCTTTCACCCTGGAGGTACTGCTTTCAAAGACCTCTGATTTCAGCTGATCGTAGTAGGGAGACTCTTCGAATTCGCTGTCCATCCCAAGTTCCTGGACGGAGATGTAAGACGGCACGAACAGGAGTATCAAAAAGATAGCAGCAAGAAGAGGGTATCCGTACCTTTTTCTTCTGATGAGTAGAAGATTGAAGAAGATGAAGGCAAAAACCAGAACGCTTGAAAAGAGCATGTTCTCGATTGTGTTCAAGTGAATCGCATCCGTGGCCCATACAAACAGGATTTCCGAAGCGAGAATCAGCTGAAGGGTCAGTTGATACTTCTTTCTGAAGACGATCAAAAGAAGTCCATACAGGAGATATCTGAGCCACAAAAG
The DNA here is from genome assembly GCF_021162145.1 of Thermotoga sp. Lineage (NCBI taxonomy): Bacteria > Thermotogati > Thermotogota > Thermotogae > Thermotogales > Thermotogaceae > Thermotoga > Thermotoga sp. The sequence continues at coordinate 6,080 of NZ_JAGGZH010000050.1, read as the reverse complement.
ATGAACCCTTTTTGGAGCAGTTCTTTCAAAGAGGTCAGCAATATCGTTCTGAACAGCGGAGATCTTGTTTTCTATCTCTCTCCATAGGAGATTGGCGTTTCTGTTCACGTTCCTTCTGTACTCGGATTGGTTTTTTGAGCTGAGCACGGTCTCAATAGCATTTTTTACTTTCCATTCGAAATCTTCTGGCAAAAGCTTGATGACGTCTTGTGAAACGTTTTGCTTCACGTCGAAAGAAAATCCCATGTTTTTGATCTCCAGGTCGAGTTCAACGGGAGGAGGAGCATTCGTACCACCGGTGTAGTAGGATAGGATCCACCTCAGCAGGTTCAAAGCGTTCGAGCGAATGTACATCTTGTACTCGCCGAAAAAGGAGTTGAACGAAGGAGAATTTTTCAAGGTACTTTTGGAAGGCTCGGAACCAGCCATTTCAGATTGAATGTAGGCAAGGAAAAGAGCGTTGGCCAGTTTTTTCTCCCAACTCTCTTCTCTCCAGTTTCGATACATTACGAAAAGATAATCCCCTACCGTTTTTGCGAATTCAGTTTTCTCCACGCTACCAATGAGAAGTCTTCGAAAGAATCTGTACTTTTGAAGTTGAGGAAGATTCTCATGAACGTACCTCACAAACGGATCTCGATAGGATCCACTTTTGTACTCATTCAACATTTGTTTGTATTCCAAAACGACTTTCTCTACATCGAGAGCAAAGGTAAGAAGAGGAATGAGTGTCAAAATCAGAATGATTCTTCTCACCGTCTCAACTCCCCAATTGGGATTATACCAGACAGGATATAATGTTTAGAGGGGTGACATCATGGGACGGATTCCAAAAGAGATAGTAGAGGAAGTGGAAAGACTTCGTGAGGAAATAGAATACCATAACTACAGATATTACGTGCTGAACGATCCTGTCATCACCGACGAAGAGTACGACAGGTTGATGAAAAGGCTCATAGAGCTAGAGAGAATGTACCCGGAGCTGGTTACTCCAGATTCCCCGACTCAGAGGGTTGGAGGAAAGGTTCTCGAAGGTTTCAAGGCGGTCAGGCACTCCACTCCCATGTTGAGCTTGGACAACATCTACAACGAAGAAGAGATTCTTGAATTCGACAGGCGTGTCAAAAAAGCCCTCCAAGAATCGGAAGTGGAATACGTCGCCGAGCTGAAGATAGACGGTGTTTCCATTGCTCTCAGGTACGAAAACGGCCGATTCGTTTTGGGTGCAACGCGTGGAGATGGAGTGAAGGGTGAGGACGTCTCCGAGAACGTGAAAACGGTTCGAAGCGTCCCTCTGAGGTTGAGGAAATCCCTCACCATCGAAGTGAGAGGGGAAATCTACATGCCGGTAGACGAATTCAAAAGGCTAAACGAAGAAAGAGAAGAGGAGGGACTTCCTCCTTTTGCCAACCCAAGAAATGCGGCTGCAGGAACTCTTCGTCAGTTGAACACCGCACTCGTAGCTTCGAGAAGACTCGACTCTTTCATCTACTATGTCGTTCATCCTGAAGATTACGGACTCAAAACCCAGTGGGAGGCGCTTCAGTTTCTGAAAGAAGTGGGATTCAAGGTGAATCCACACTCGAGGTTGTGTAGGAACATACAAGAGGTGATCGAGTACTGGAAGGAGTGGAAAGAGAGAAAGAGGGAGCTGGATTACTGGGTCGATGGCGTCGCGGTGAAGGTGAACAGGTTCGATTTTCAAAAAATCCTCGGCGAAACTTCCAAGGCACCAAGGTGGGCGATCGCCTTCAAATTTCCTGCAGAACAGGCCAGAACGAAGATCCTGGATATCACAATACAGGTCGGTCGAACAGGAGTTCTGACGCCGGTGGCAGAACTCGAACCCGTTCAACTGGCAGGAACGATCGTGAAAAGAGCTTCCCTTCATAACTTCGAGCACATAAAAGAAAAGGATATACGCATAGGTGACTACGTCTTCGTGGAAAAGGCAGGAGGCATCATTCCTCAGATAGTTAAGCCGATTCCCGAGTTGAGAACAGGAGACGAAAAGGAAATAAAGCCTCCTCAAAAATGCCCGGTGTGTGGTGGAAAAGTGGGGAAATTATCTCCCGACGAAGTCGCCATCAGGTGTTTGAATCCTCACTGTCCAGCGAAGTTGAAGAGGGCGTTGAGAACGTTTGTATCCCGGGAAGCTCTAGATATCGAAGGACTCGGTGAAAAGATCATAGGCAGATTGGTGGACGCGGGTTTGGTGAAAGACATAGCAGATATCTTCTATCTCACACCCTTCGATCTTGCACAGCTGGGGTCTGGTGTCGGTCAGAGGACGATCGCCAAGATCCTGCAGGAGATCGAGGAAGCAAAGAAAAGGCCTCTCCACAAGCTCATAACAGGTCTTGGTATTCCCATGGTGGGTCAGAAAACGGCGAAGATTCTGGTGGAGCATTTCAAATCTCTGGAGGCGATTGCCGACGCTTCCTACGAGGCGTTGAAGGATATATCGGGCATCGGTCCAGAGATAGCAAGGAGTATAGTGGAGTACTTCAGAAATCCGAAAACAAGAGAGATCGTAGAAAAATTGAAGAAAGCAGGTGTGAAACTTGAAGAAAAAGCTGTGAAGTACGATGTATTGAAGGGATTGACATTTGCTGTAACCGGTACACTCAAAAACTTCACAAGGGAGGAAATCGTCGAATTTCTTGAAAAATTGGGGGCGAAGGTCGTCAATTCGGTGAGCAAGAACACCGATTACCTCATCGTCGGAGAAAATCCGGGTTCCAAATACGAGAAGGCGAGGACATTGAAAGTGAAGACGATGAACGAGGAGGAATTTCTGAAATTCCTAGAGAAGAGGGCAAAACTGAAAGGTTACAACTTCGATGAAATCATGAGGAGATGGAAAGAATGGAGTTGATATTCGAAGGGAAACCCGCAAAAAGCTTTTGTTTCTCGCTGGTTTTCAGCGTTGGATGGAGAAACGAACCGCCACATCTGAAAAACTCCCTTTCAAAAATGCTGGAAGAGCTGACGAATTCTGTGAAAGAGAAAATCCCGGAGTACTTCGAAGTGTCCAGACACGTCGATGCGGAGTTTTCGGAGATCAGAGTGTGGGGCACCTCCAATGAGGCAAGTGTGTTGCTGGATGCCGTTCAGAACGTTCTTCTCCCACATCAGACACTTTTGGAGTTGGGAGGAGGTGTTTCATTCGCGGCTGCAGCCGGCGCAATAAAATCAGATGTGCTGAGGGAGATAGAGAAGATGAAAACACCAAAGGCACCAAAAAATCCGAAACTGTATGTCAAACCAAGAAATTTCTTCAAAACCTTTGAACTGAGCAGGATTGAAGAGTTGTTTCTATACCACCTGCTGAAAGAAACTTCTCGGGAGATCTATCTCGAACTTTCTCCTTTCGGGGACAGAATACATTACGGCAAGAACTTCCGTTTACCGCCGCTTCGTTCGATTCCTGAGAACAAGAAGAGATTCGAAGCTCTGGTCGCCAGGAAAGTGGAAACAACCTGTGGAACTGTGGATTTCCTTGTGAAGCTGAACATATTCAGAAGAGAAAGAGTCTTGATAAGGGACTTTTTCGAGAAAGTGCAGGATATAGATCTTCTAAAAAAACTCGACGTGATCGAGAAGATGTTCAGGAGGGTTTTGAGTTGAACATAAAGAAGGCAGAGTTCGTTGATCGTGTGAGGATCTTCGTGAAGGCAGGAGATGGTGGAAGCGGTTGCGTGAGTTTCAGAAGGGAAAAATACGTCCCCAAAGGAGGCCCCGATGGTGGGGATGGAGGGGACGGAGGATTTGTATTCCTCAGGGCCAATCCTTCCCTTTCAACGTTGATCGAGTTTGTGAACAAAAGGAAGTTTTTTGCGGAGAACGGAAAACATGGTATGGGGAAAAAGATGAAGGGAAGAAACGGAAGAGACCTTTACATAGATGTACCGGTTGGAACGGTTGTCAGAGATGTCACCACCGGGGAGATCATCGCTGACCTGGACGAGCCAGGAAAAGTGGTGTGTGTGGCGCGTGGTGGCAAAGGCGGAAGAGGAAACGCCCACTTTTCGACGTCCACAAGACAGGTTCCTCTGATCGCTGAAAGAGGAGAAAAAGGTGAAGCCAGATGGCTGGAGCTCGAGCTCAAAATTCTGGCAGACGTGGGACTCGTAGGATATCCGAACGTTGGAAAATCCTCTTTGATAGCGCGTATTAGTAATGCCAAGCCGAAGATAGCCAACTATCCTTTCACAACTCTCGTACCCAACCTGGGTGTTGTCAAGTACGGGGATTTCAGTTTCGTAGTCGCTGACATTCCTGGACTCATCGAAGGGGCGAGCAAGGGAGTTGGCCTCGGAAACGTCTTTCTGAGGCATGTTGAAAGATGCTTTGTGATAGTTCACATGCTCGATGTGAGTGGCTTTGAGAGGGAAGATCCGGCGAGAGACTATTTCATCATAAGAGAAGAGATGGAGAGGTACTCTCCGTTTCTCCTGAAAAAGCCGGAGATAGTGGTCGCCAACAAGATAGACCTTCTGGACAAAGAGAAACTTCCGCAAAAAATAAAGGAGCTCGAGAGTGCGATAGGAAAAGAAGTGATTCCGATTTCTGCTGTAACAGGTGAGGGAGTGAATCTCCTCCTTGACAGAGTGGCTTCCATAATTCAGAAAGAAAAGATAGAGAAGGAGGAGAGGAAAGAAAAAGAACACGTCATAAGGAAACCTGCCCCTGTCTGGAGAAGGCTCCCGGAGAGATTTCAAATAGAAGTTGTGAAGGAAAAAGATGGGTGCTGGATAGTTGATGGAGAAGGCCTCAGGGTGTGGGTGGAAAGGTTCGATCTGAATCAGAGAGATGCAAGGCTTCAGATTCTACAAGTTCTTGAAAAGAACGGTCTGGAAAGGAAATTGAAGGAAGCAGGGGTGAAAGAAGGAGATGTCGTCAGGATCGGAAATTTCGAGTTCGAGTACAAAGAGTAGAGTGGGAATATTCGGTGGAGCGTTCGATCCTGTACACGTTGGTCATGTTCTTGTGTGCCTTTACACTCTGGAGATTTTAAAACTGGACAGGCTTGTTGTGGTACCCGCTTACAACCCTCCTCACAAGAAGACACGCACTCCTTTCGAAAAGAGATTCGAATGGTTGAAAAGAGTCTTCAGCGGAATCGAAAGAGTGGAAGTGAGTGATTACGAGAGACAACGAGGAGGCGTTTCGTACTCGATCTTCACCATAGAGCATTTTTCCAAGTTGTATGGAACCAAGCCTTTCTTCATTGTTGGGGAAGACGCTCTCTCCTATTTCGAGAAGTGGTACAGGTACAGGGACATCCTTGAAAAAGCAACCCTCGTTGTCTACCCGCGTTATTGTGAAAAGCCCTACCATGAACACGCCAGGAAGGTGCTGGGTGATCTGAGCAAAATCATCTTCCTGGACATGCCCATAGTTCAGATCTCCTCCACGGAGATTCGAGAAAGGGCGCTTGCCGGAAAGACCTTGAAAGGGTTTGTTCCGGAGGAGATCAGGGAGGATGTGGAGGCTTTCTATGGTCAAAGTGGGTCTTGCACCGATGGCGGGGTACACTGACAGGGCCTTCCGCACTGTGTGCTTCGAATGGGGAGCAGATTTTGCCTTCTCCGAGATGGTGAGTGCAAAAGGTTTCTTGATGGATTCAGAGAAAACTAGAAAGCTTCTTCCCTCTCCAGAGGAAAGAAGCGTGGCCGTTCAGATATTCGGAAGCGATCCTGAAGAGCTTTCCAAAGCCGCCGAGATGCTCTCCGAAGAGTACTCATGGATAGATTTGAACGCCGGATGTCCTGTGAAGAAGGTGGTGAAAAGAGGAGCGGGTGGGGGTCTTTTGAGAAATCTGGATCTTCTCAAAGTAGTCGTGAGGGAAGTCAGAAAGCGCGTGAAGGGAAAGTTCACCGTTAAAACGCGCCTCGGTTGGGATAGAAATCAGATCTCGAAGATCTACGAGATCCTTGTGGGAGAAGGCGTCGACGAGGTGTTCATTCACGCCAGAACAGTCGCCCAGGCTTTCACGGACAAAGCCGATTGGAAGAGTCTTTCAGTTCTGGACAAAAGGATTCCCACCTTTGTGAGTGGAGATATATTCTCTCCAG
>NZ_JAGGZH010000049.1 GCF_021162145.1 Thermotoga sp. | reverse complement strand
GAATATTTATCGATATTCACGTATAGCCTCTTTTCCTCAAATTTTGAATGAAAACATTTTCATACTAGAATACTTAAAATCTTCAAAAAATTCTTAAAGAGGTGGTATTGCATGAAATTTGGTTATTTCGATGATGAAAACAAAGAATACGTGATTACCACTCCTAAAACTCCATATCCCTGGATAAACTATCTGGGAACAGAGGACTTTTATTCCATCATCTCTCACATGGCAGGAGGTTACTGCTTCTACAAAGATGCAAGATTGAGAAGAATAACGAGGTTCAGGTACAATAACGTTCCAACAGATGCAGGTGGAAGATATTTCTACATAAGGGAAGAGAATGGAGATTTCTGGTCTCCCACCTGGATGCCAGTTAGAAAAGATCTCTCCTTCTTTGAAGCAAGACACGGCCTTGGATACACAAAGATCACAGGTGAAAGAAACGAGTTGAGAGCCACTATTACTTACTTTGTTCCAAGAAGCTTCACAGGAGAGGTACATTATCTTGTTCTGGAAAACAGAGCGGATACTCCCAGAAAGATAAAACTCTTTTCCTTTGTGGAATTCTGTCTTTGGAACGCACTCGATGATATGACGAACTTTCAAAGGAACTACAGTACAGGTGAAGTGGAAGTGGAAGGTGCTGTGATTTACCACAAAACAGAGTACAGAGAACGAAGAAACCACTATGCCTTTTACTCTGTGAATAGACCCATCGCGGGATTCGATACGGACAGAGAATCTTTCATAGGTCTGTACAACGGATTTGAAGCACCTCAGGCGGTTGTGGAAGGAAAACCAAGGAACTCCGTGGTGAGTGGTTGGGCACCTATAGCCTCTCACTGTGTGGAACTGGAACTCTCTCCTTTCGAGAAGAAGGACCTTATCTTCATACTTGGATACGTGGAGAATCCCGAGTCAGAGAAATGGGAAAAACCGGGAGTTATAAACAAAACACGTGCGAAAAAGATGATAGAATGCTTCAAGACAGCTGAAGATGTGGAGAGAGCACTGAACGAGCTGAAAGAGTACTGGAACGATCTCCTCAGCAAAATCCAGGTAAAAACATCCGATGAAAGATTGAACCGCATGGTGAATATATGGAATCAGTATCAGTGCATGGTCACGTTCAACATAGCCAGAAGTGCTTCTTACTTCGAATCTGGAATTAGCAGAGGAATAGGTTTCAGGGATTCAAATCAGGACATACTGGGTTTCGTCCACATGATACCAGAAAAGGCAAGGCAAAGAATACTGGATCTTGCATCCATACAGTTCGAAGATGGAAGCACGTATCATCAATTCCAGCCTCTCACGAAGCGTGGTAACAACGAGATTGGTGGAGGTTTCAACGATGATCCTCTGTGGCTCATACTCTCAACCAGTGCATATATAAAAGAGACGGGAGACTGGAGCATTCTAGAGGAAGAAGTTCCTTTTGACAACGATCCAAACAAAAAGGCCTCACTCTTTGAACATCTGAAGAGATCGTTCTATTACACGGTCAACAATTTAGGACCTCATGGTCTTCCTCTCATCGGCAGAGCGGACTGGAACGACTGCTTGAATCTGAACTGTTTTTCCAAAAATCCGGATGAGTCGTTTCAAACCACGGAGAACGCCCTTGATGGAAGGGTGGCAGAATCTATCTTCATAGCAGGGCTCTTTGTTCTGGCAGGGAAGGAATTCATAGAAATCTGCAAAAGAATGGGTCTGGAAGAAGAAGCGAAAAAGGCGGAAAAGCGCGTAAACAAGATGATAGATACCACTTTGAAGTATGGATGGGATGGAGAATGGTTCTTGAGAGCGTACGATGCCTTCGGAAGGAAGGTTGGAAGCAAAGAGTGTGAAGAAGGAAAGATCTTCATAGAACCCCAGGGAATGTGTGTCATGGCGGGAATCGGTGTGGAAAACGGATACGCTCAGAAAGCACTCAATTCAGTAAAAAAGTATTTGGACTCCCCTTACGGCCTTGTCTTACAGCAACCTGCCTACAGCAGATACTACATCGAACTTGGAGAGATATCAAGTTACCCTCCTGGTTACAAAGAAAATGCAGGAATTTCTGTCACAACAATCCCTGGGTCATCATCGCAGAAACCGTCATTGGAAGAGGGGAAAGAGCCTTTGAAATATACAGAAAGATCACACCCACCTATCTGGAAGATATCAGCGAAATTCACAGAACAGAGCCTTACGTTTATGCGCAAATGGTCGCAGGAAAGGATGCTCCAAGGCATGGTGAAGCCAAAAACTCATGGCTTACGGGAACAGCAGCCTGGAACTTTGTTTCTGTAACTCAACATATTCTGGGAATCAGACCCACATACGATGGTTTGATGATAGATCCCTGCATTCCAGAAGAGTGGGAAAGCTTCAAAGTAGTAAGGAAATTCAGGGGAACAACTTATGAGATTGAGGTAAAAAATCCGTTCCATGTATCCAAGGATGTAAAAGAAATCATTGTTGATGGTGAAAAGATAAAAGGACAGGTTCTTCCTCTCTTTAACGATGGTAAAACTCACAAAGTGCAAGTAACAATGGGATAGCCCGCCTCCTTAAGATAAATTTTCTCAATATGTCTCACAAAGAGAAGGAGTTTCCTCTTCTTTCTTTGCGTGAGTCTGTGCTAAAATGTTCCGGTAAAACCAAAACAGCGAGGTGAAGGATTATGAAAAAATTCCCAGAAGGCTTTCTGTGGGGAGTGGCAACTGCTTCTTATCAAATTGAAGGTTCCCCTCTGGCGGATGGAGCGGGATTGTCCATCTGGCATACCTTTTCACACACTCCTGGAAACGTGAAAAACGGAGATACGGGAGATGTAGCCTGTGATCACTACAACAGATGGAAAGAGGATATCGAACTCATGGAAACTCTAGGTGCAAAAGCCTACAGATTCTCCATAAGCTGGCCAAGGGTCCTGCCTGAAGGAACGGGAAAGGCGAATCAGAAAGGTCTGGACTTTTACAACAAAATCATAGACACCCTCTTGGAAAAAGACATCACACCATTTGTAACTATCTATCACTGGGATCTCCCCTTTGCACTTCAGTTGAAGGGAGGATGGGCAAACAGAGACATAGCCGACTGGTTTGCTGAATACTCAAGAATCCTCTTTGAAAATTTCGGCGATCGTGTAAAACACTGGATCACCTTGAACGAACCTTGGGTTGTTGCTGTTGTGGGACATCTGTACGGAGTTCACGCCCCTGGGATGAAAGATATCTACATAGCGTTTCACGCTGTTCACAACCTCTTGAGAGCTCACGCAAAATCGGTGAAGATCTTCTGAGAACTTGTAAAAGATGGAAAAATAGGAATTGTCTTCAATAACGGATATTTCGAACCTGCAAGCGATGATGAAAAAGATGTAAGAGTTGCTAAATTCTCCCATCAATTCACTAACTATCCCTTGTTTTTGAATCCAATATGCAAAGGTGATTATCCCGAACTTGTTCTTGAATTTGCCGAGAAATTCCTTCCAAAGAACTACAAAGAGGACATGAACGAAATCCAGCAAGAAATAGACTTTGTCGGTATCAACTACTACTCAGGACACCTGGTAAAGTACGATCCGAATTCACCTGGTGGAGCATCCGTTGTAGAGAGGGATTTACCCAAGACTGCAATGGGTTGGGAAATTGTCCCAGAAGGGTTGTACCATATCCTGAAAGGAGTAAGAGATGAATATAACCCGAAAGAAATATACATTACAGAAAATGGTGCAGCCTATGATGATGTAGTAGATGAGGATGGAAAAGTTCACGATCAAAACAGGATAGACTATTTGAAAGCCCATATTGGACAGGCATGGAGAGCCATTCAAGACGGGGTTCCGCTAAAAGGATATTTTGTCTGGTCACTACTTGACAACTTTGAATGGGCGGAAGGTTACTCAAAGAGATTCGGAATTGTGTACGTTGACTACAAAACACAGAAAAGAATCATAAAAGATAGTGGCTACTGGTATTCAAAAGTTATAAAAAGCAACGGTCTGGAAGATTAAGAGCGGGAACCCCCGCTCTTTTTTCCTTTTGATACCAAGTTTTTTCCAGATATTCATTCATTCCTCTCAAATATCAGTGATTATTTTCATTTAACCAAAATATTCTCCCATTTTCTCCTGTTTTCTCGCCTTGAAGTGGAAGTAATAAATGTGTCAAAATACATATAGGTCTGGACAAATGTGTTAAGTTATAGCACCAAATAAATGAAAAAACACCAGGAGTTTGAATCAATGTTTCAGTTGGGTAAATTCTATGGCTTGAGAGGATAAATAGGAACTCACTAATTAACACTAAATAAACATCATTAAGT
>NZ_JAGGZH010000048.1 GCF_021162145.1 Thermotoga sp. | reverse complement strand
GAATAGATCTGAAAGAATTGAAAGAAAAGAAAAACGTTGCTACTGGCAACGGAAACATATCACTCGAATCCGTGGGAGAAAAAGCTTACAAAATTTTCGTAACACTCGATGAAGGAGAAAAACAAAAGCGCCTGAAAGAGTTCTTTGACATTATAATCAATGGTTTTGAAATCCATTCCTCAACGGAAAGCTGGAGCGTGTCGCCTGTGTTTATAGTAATTGCTACAACAAAGCTACCAGTGACACTCTTCAATCCTTACGTTAGGCTGAATGGCGGGAAAATAGACATAGAATCAATAACAAAAATTGCAGAGGAGAATACAAACGTTATAGATTACAAGATCTGGGGAATGCCATTCATTTTAAAAGGTAACGTGGATAAACTTTGTGAAGGGCCAAAAGATTTGAGCAATTGGATAAATGATGTTGTTGGAGGGAAAGGAAATTCATGAAGCTGTTAAGAATAGGGATTAAAGCATCAACTGGTCATTTCGCCATCCCTTTTCTCATATTCGAAAGAAAAACGTTCCCTATTCCGATGTATTCAACTGCGATCGGATTCGTTTGTAATATTCTCGGTGATGAAGCAAAAATAAATCAATTTTTGAGCTCAGGATTTTCTATAGCAATTGTCGGAGATCACGATGGTGTGGTGGAAGAGTACACCTGGTTTAGAAATCTGTCAAAGGAGTCTCATATAACAAAGTTTGGGTATTCTTTGAACAGAGAGATAAACAACGAAATAGAACATCCTGGGGGGCAACTACCGGTTAAGATTCAAACACTCATAAATCCGAGGATAAACCTGTTTCTTAAAGCAAAAGAAGACATACTTGAAATGATAAGAGAATCTTTTGAGAATCCTCGATACACTTCTCGACTACATCTTGGAAGATCAGAAGACGTTGTGGATGAGGTTGCAGTTGAACTGGTTAATTGTGAAAAAAAGCAAGTTTTCAATACGAACGGTTATACATGGATCCCTTCGCCCGAGTTTGCAGATGAAATAAGTGATTCCTATGAAGAACTTTACAAAAAAATAGTAGGGTCCGCTTACAAGGTATCCTCTGTTTACACCGCTCGAAACAACAAGAGAGTCTTCAAGTTTATCCACGCCAAACTCTACTGCGGAGCAATTCCCATGATTAAATTCAAAATCCCTGAGGTTCTATCTTGGAACAATACACCTCTTTTTCTCGGTAGGATACAACTTCCTAAATGAAGGGGGATAGGTATGCCCATACTCGCTAAAAGTAATGGGATTACCCTTGGAGAGCATGTAAAGGATGTTCTAAAGGCACTGGACAAATTTTTAATAGAGCCAGAGTTGAAAGAGTTTGTGAAGAAAGTGATCTTTTACCACGATTTAGGAAAGGTATCGTATGAGTTTCAAAAGAAAGTAGGGGGCAATGTCCCGGAAGATGGTATACCAGAAGTGCCACACAGTTTCTTGAGTATAGCTTTCATACCAGAAAACACTCTCAAGGAAATGGGAGAAAGCCTTTCAAGAGTTTTTCTCTCTGCGGTTCTCTATCATCATTGGCGCGAAACCTATCTTGATTATCTGTTTGGTAGCAAACAAGAAAACGTGCGTAGAGCTTTCAAGAGGCTTCTAGAGATAGGAGATAGGTTGGTTCGTATGGTCAAAGAGGAAATGAAGGATCTCCAAGATATAGAATGCGATATAGAACTGAACAGGCCGTTGTGTGAGTATTTATCACAAAACACGATTTTTGATAGTGGATTGGTTCTTCCTCCTTATTTGATTTCTCTGCTTCCAAGCATAATTCTCAAGGAATTGAACCTGAAAGACGATGTTTACAAACATTACATTTTTGTCCTAGGTACGGTTATGAGGGCAGACAGATTCGCTTCCTGCGCTGAAGAAATAGGAAAAAAGGAACTTTTAGAAAGATCGGATATAGAATTTAAAAAGGATACGCTTGAGGTAGTTGAAAACGATCTGAAGCAAAAATACGATAAAATATGGCAATCAGACGTTTTGGAAGACATAAGAGGAGAAAACACCGTTCTTGTCGCTCCTACAGGCGCTGGAAAGACAGAATTTGCTTTGATGTGGAGCAGAGGTAAGACAATCTTTACACTTCCTTTTCAGAGTGCAACAAACATGATGTACGAGAGAGTAAAGAAATATTTTGGAGAAGAAAGTGTGGGCCTTCTCCACTCCGATGCAGCCATTCACTTGTTCCTTACGAACTTTTACAGAAGAGATTTTGAAGACAGAGAAGGAGAAGTTCTAGAAATTGTAGAGCAATCGAGATTCTTTTCTTATCCATTTGTTGTGGCAACAGGAGATCAGATTTTTCCTGCTACATTGAAGTATCCTGGCTATGAAATGATTTATTCAGTGATGGCAAGATCTTTCCTAGTGATAGACGAAATACAGGCTTACTCTCCCGAAGCAGCTGCAATAATTGTTAAAACTGTTGAGGACGTAAGGACTCTCGAGGGAAAATTCTTAATAATGACAGCCACCCTTCCTGGATTCATTAAAGACGAAGTTGTAAGGAGGACAGATCTGAGTGAGAAAAATATGAAGGATGTCTATGATAGTATTCCTCAAGGAAGACTGCGTCGAAACGTTCTAAAACTCAAAGATTCTTCTGATCCCACAGGAGAGGCGCTTGAATTCTTTGAAAAAGGTTGGAAAGTTTTAGTCGTTAGAAACACAGTGAAGAAAGCAGTTGAAACCTATCAAAAACTTGCAGAGAAACTTGGAAAAGATAGAGTTTTTCTCGTTCATTCCCGTATGACTTTAGAAGATCGAAAGGGCATCGAATATGTTCTGGAAAACTATAGACCGGGAATGAATGGAGAAAGTATCATACTGATAGCAACCCAGGTCGTTGAAGCATCCATGGATATAGACTTCGATATTCTACTAACAGATGTAGCACCGGCGGATTCCTTGGTGCAAAGAATGGGAAGGATTTTCAGAAAGAGAGAATGGATCGAGGATGCACCAAACACCTTTATTTACATAGGAAAGAATAAAAAGGAACTTATGAACCTAATCAAAGGAGTCTACAGTGAAGACATCGTATTAAACACCCTAAAAGCTTTATCTGAAGAAATTCTAGGTGAGGAGAAAGATATCAAGTATCTCTCTAAAAACCAGCCTTTTTTCATGAACGAGTTGCAAAAGAGAAGATGGGTGGAAAAAACCTACGAGAAGCTCCACGAAGAAAGTGCTTACATGAAGAAATTTCGCGAAACACTCGATGTGTTGGACAGCGGTTATTCATCGGAGAAAAAACACGAAGCTTACAGGATTTTCAGAAGGATATCATCTACGAGTATTATCCCGGAGAATTTGAAGGAGAATCTCGTAGAAGAGCTGAAAAGCGTCAGCAGTTACCTTGAATTTCGACAGATTACAGCAAGATACCTCGTTGATGTTCCGCTTTATAGCGTAGATAAATCTCTGCTTGAACCTCTGGAAATAGAGACGGAGAACGATCAAGTTCTGAGATGGGCGAGCACACTTTATGTGTTGAAGGGAAGTAAATATGAGAAGGGGTTAGGAGTTTTTCTGAAGGAGAAATAAACGTGGAGGAACTTGATATACTGAATGTCTCAGGTACCATGATTTCCTATTATTTTACCTGCAAGAGAAAACTCTGGCTGTTTGCCAAAAATATCGATATGGAACAGCCACAACCAACGACAGACCTCATAATTGGGAAGTTGTTGAATTTCAAAAGCTTTAAGCGAGAGAAATACAAAGAAATAGAAATCGAGGATTGTGTTATAGATTTCATTACCTTCCGTGGGGAGATAATAATCCATGAGACAAAAAAGAGCAAAAAGTTTGAAGAAGCACATATCTGGCAAACAAAGTATTACATGTTTGTTTTGAGGAAATACGGGTTAGACGTCACTCACGGCGTGATTCACTATCCCAAACTAATGAGAAAAGTGGAAATAAACTTTGAGAAGGATGATGAAGAAAGAATAAGAAACGCTTTATTTGAGATAAAGCAAATTATAGCTGAGAAGATCCCACCGCCTGTGTTGAACAAATCCTTCTGCAAAAGATGTTCGTATTACGAGCTGTGCTATGTGTAGGTGATTCTATGGGAAGAAATTATTATATCTTCTCCTCTGGAAGGATAAAAAGACGCGAGAACACTATCCTGATAGAGTACCAGAAAAATGGTATGCAACAAAGAAAATTCATACCAGTAGAAAACGTTGATCAGATATTTCTTTTAGGGGAAGTTGATCTGAATTCGAAATTCCTAGATTTTGTTGCTAAAAACAATATCGTTCTTCATTTTTTCAACTACTATGGATACTACACTGGATCTTTCTACCCAAGAGAAAAATTCATCTCAGGGGAGTTATTGGTAAGACAAGTCGAGCATTATCTAAACGTTGAAAAAAGATTAACCTTAGCAAGAAAATTCGTAGAAGGTGCTATTCACAATTTCAAACGAAACATCGAAAAAAGAGGCTTCGATATCACCGATAAGATATCCGAGTATCTGGAAAAAATAAAGTATGCAAGAACTGTCCCAGAGCTCATGAGTTGCGAGGCTCATGCCAGGAAACTCTATTACTCCACCTGGGAAAAGATAACAGGCTGGCCGTTCGAAGGAAGAAGCATACAGCCTCCCCTAAATGAACTGAATGCTCTTATCTCTTTCGGAAATTCTCTTACATATTCTATTGTTTTAAAGGAGCTTTACTATACACATCTGAATCCGACAATCAGTTATCTCCATGAACCAGGCACTAAGAGATTTTCTCTTGCTCTTGATATAGCGGAGATATTCAAACCAATGTTTGTTGATAGAATAATATTCAAACTCATAAATCTTGGAAAGATCGATCGAAAGAAACACTTTCTTCAGGAGGCAAAAGGAGTATTTCTAAATGAAGAAGGTAGAAAAATGTTCATAGAAGAATTCGAAAGCATGCTTCAGCAAACAATTCTCCATAGGAAACTGAAAAGAAAAATCAAATATCAATCCCTCATAAGGTTGGAAGCCTACAAAATTATAAAGCATTTACTCGGTGAAGATGAATATAGACCTCTTAAAGTGTGGTGGTGATAGTGGTAAAGGTTATCCTGGTTTACGATATTTCTACAGAGACTAAAGAAGGTATCAAACGCTTAAACAAGGTAAGAAAAATCGCCAGAAGGTATCTTGACCATATACAAAAATCTGTCTTTGAAGGTGAATTAACAGAAGGAGAAATCGAAAGATTAAAATTCGAATTATCGCGTGTCATTGATAAAGACGAAGATTTCGTGATAATCTATAAAATGCCACCCTCCATTACGATGGAAAGAGACTTCTTGACAAACACAGATGATCCTTCGTCAAATTTCATCTAGACAAAACTGGAGGTTTGACACAAAACTTGTTCAAGAAAATGAGGCTTCTGTGCTTTTTTACTACAAAAACAACTGCGGTTTTTATCGTCCTAAGAGGAATATGAACGTGGACGAATTTTTTTCAATACCGGCAACATCACACCGTTTTTATCGTCCTAAGAGGAATATGAACATAGCAAGCTCAATCTTGCTGTCTTCGATCCTGAGAGTTTTTATCGTCCTAAGAGGAATATGAACCAGTAAGATTCAATCTCAAAAGTGCGGGAACAATACGTTTTTATCGTCCTAAGAGGAATATGAACAAAAGGAACTTGACGACTTCGGAAAATGGTATAGCAGTTTTTATCGTCCTAAGAGGAATATGAACGCTTCAACGCGAAAGGTGCTCCTAAAAATGTGAAACAGGGCATAGACCTTGTGAAGCGACATACGTTGCACATTCTTAAAACTTGTACAAATACTTTGAAAGAGATACAATTGTATCAGTGGAAGAAAGATGCACAAGGCAACATTTTAGACG
>NZ_JAGGZH010000047.1 GCF_021162145.1 Thermotoga sp. | reverse complement strand
GTATAGGACCAACAGGAAGAATATCCAGATTCTCTTGGTATTTCTGTATGAGACGATCGAGAGGAATATCTCTGAGTAGGTGGTTCACGATACCGATGTTGAACCTTTCAAGCCCGAAAACCTTTTCCACCCTTGGTCTTCTCATATCCAGGTCAAGTAGAAGTGTTCTGTAGCCATTCTGAGCGTAAGCGAGAGCAATGTTCGCTGCGAGAAAGGTTTTCCCCTCACTGGGACCGGAACTTGTGAATCCAATCACTCTGGGAGACGGTGTTGTGGAGTAATCTATATTCGTTGCAACGAGTTTCAACGCCTCAGCAGAAGGGGAAGTAGGAGAGTTCACCACAATCAGTTCCGGGTGCTCACTCTCCTCCAGAAACTCCACCTCGGGAATTCGCCCGAGAATGGGTTCCTCTTTGAGCGTGTGTTTTATGAATTCCTCGTCGTTGACGGTCTTGTCCATTACCTCGATCAGGAAAACGAACAGAATTCCAAGAAACACACCAAGGACCCCGCCAATCGCGAGTGTGAGTTTCTTATTCGGTTTTATAGGTTCCGTTGGAATGATTGCCCTGTCAACGATCACAGCTCTACCCGTGACACCTGCCTCTGCGATTTTGGTTTCTTCGAGTTTTTCCAAAAGAAGACTGTATAGGTTTTCCTTTACCTTAAGTTCTCTCTCGAGTTGGAGAAGCTGCTGTTCCAGTTCAGGAAGTTTTGACACCCTGGCAACGTAACGTTCTCTTATCTTTTCAGCGGACGTGATCATGGAGTTGAGAACCTGCACCTGAGAGTGGAGATCTATGAGTTCGGAGTAAATTCTCTGGTAGTCCGGATTTATCGTCTGAACTTGAGAAGTGACAATTTTCTCTACTTCATTCCTGAGAATCTTCTGAGTCTCCTCTATTTTTCTCTTCACATCCTTCACTCTCACGTCTGTTTCCGGATACTTTTCTTGGAGAGAGGCGAGTTCTACTTGAAGTTCTGCGAGTTTTGTCCTCAGTTGACTTACAACGGGATTTATGGAGATTGTTTCCGAAGAGATCAGTTTTTGATTGGTTTTCTTGAGCTGTTCGTTCAATGCCGCTATTCGTGCCTGTGCTTCATCCATCTGAAGTTTGTACTGGTTTATCTGGGAGTCGTACGTGTAAATCATGTTGAGAAGGTTTTCTGCTTCAACATCAAGCACATAGATCTGATTCTTCTCTTTGAAACTCCGGAGTCGATCTTCTAGTTCCTTCAGCCCCTTTTCAACGATGGGAATTTGTTTTTCAATGAATTCTCTTCTCACAGTGTATACGTTCTTGGAGAAGCTCTTCAGGAGATTGTTGTAAACCACTGCAAGTTCGTTCGCTATGTTTTTCGCCAATTCCGGATCATCACTCTGAACGGAGATTTTTACAATATTCGTGTCCTTCACAGGAGAGACCTCTATCATCTCCGAGACGATCCTGACCACGGTGTAGAAATCTATTTCATCCTTCGGGTTCTTCTTCCTGAAGTAATCCACTAGGTTCAGGTTCTCTATCACTTTTTCAATGTTCGTCCTGCTCTTTATGAGTTCGATTTCGGTTGAGATGTCCGGCCTTGTGGACATGAACTGGTTCGTAAACAGATCAACGATCGATCCCTGGGACTCTGGCTCAACTTTCAACGTAACACTGGCCTCGTAAATAGGGGTTGCGAGGAAAAGATAAACGACGGTTAATACAACCGTCACCACAAGAACGAGAAAAAACCACCAAAATCTCTTTCTGAAAATGCGCAGAATGTCCTCGAGAGTGAGTTCTTTTTCCAGTTCCTGCTCCATACCCTTCTTACCTCCCATGATCCAATGCTTGCACATCTTGTATTATAACCTGTATTATAACCTGAACAAAGGAGGGGATAACCCCTCCTTCTTTGAACAATATTTTCCAAGCCCATCAGAAGATACACCAAGGTGTTGCTCCGCCGTAGCGTTCATCGATGAAACCATAAGTTGTATTGGGTGAGATCATTCCATAAACTGGCACCACGTTTCCGTTGATGTTCACCTCTCCGTTCAATATGATTCCCTCCGTGACCACGATGTCATCGATCCAGGCGGTGTCCATTCCGGACGAGTAAGAAGCGTCCTTTTCGTAGGCAAAGCGAATGGTATGTTCTCCTGGCTGAAGCCCCACCGATACCTGAGTCCAATCGACCTCGCCTGAGATCCTGTAGTACTCCTCTCCATCCACATAGAGTTTGAAGAAATCCCAGCCCGCCTCACTGCTAACTTTCACCATGAAAGAAAGCACAGCAGTTGAAGCATTTTGAAGGGTGAATTCAACCCAGCTTTCCTGGTTGTCATCCACATCTCCAAACTGGAGTGCGTAGTTACCACTGTGCGCTTCCGTCGATTGAACAAACGGCGGTACATCTCCACCCGGAGTCCAGTCAGATGGAATCTGACCGCTCTCGAAGTCCTCCTGATAGAGTGTATCAAGCTGAGGAAGATCGCCCGAGTAAACGTAGTAAAGCCAGTAATAATCAGGAGTAGCATCTGCTGGAATTTCTACCTGCAGGTTTTCTGTTCCCACAGCCTGGTCGATTATTGAGAAGGAAGAATCCAGTAAGTAAAGCGATATCTGTGCTCCATCCGGCAGAGGTTCACCCGGATTTACAACGGCACTGAAGCTCGACTGGAAACTCACCACCAGAGAAGAGGAGCTAGAAACGGTAACAGTTGTAGTCCTCTGTAGCTCCTCCTCGATCCTGGTGTTGATCTGGAAACCAAAGAACGGAGAGTACAGATCCGTGGGATCGGGCCCTCCGATGATAACATCGTACTCACCGGGCTCTATTCCAAGGAAATCTGCGTCGACCTCTCCATCGTAGAGTCCTATATCCGTCTTACCGTAATACACCTTTCCTGTCTCCTTATTTTTTATGGTCACAAAAACTGCCGGGAGAGGATTTCCTGCTCTGTCCGTTACAACCACAGAGAGAGAACCGCCTTCACCAGCCTCAGAAGGATTCATGTTGAGTGCTGCGAGTGGATCTATCCTTCCATAACCAGAAGATGTATCGTATCCTGGCTCGTCTATATCGTCTGCCGTTTCTTCGATCATCTTTCTGATCTGATACGGTGTAGCCTGCGGGTATTTTTCCTTTATCAAAGCCACCAGAGCGGAGACGTAGGGACACGCCATGGAAGTACCGTCCCAGTAAGCGTACGGAAGCCCGTACACTCCCTCATCTTCCGCCATGGCAACCGGTATCGTCGAGAGAATGCGTACACCGGGAGCACCGACGGACAGATAATCCCCTTTGCTCGACCAGCTGATGGTTTCATCGTTAACGGTGGTTGCCCCAACTGCTATTACACCGGGAAGCCCCGCCGGATAGGTGAAATGTTGATCTGTCTTTTCGTTACCCGCGGAGACCACGACCACCACATTGTTCTGAAGAGCATAATCGAAAGCCTCATGGAGAATGTACGAGTACCCCCATCCGCCCCAGCTGTTAGAGAGCACATCTGCTCCGTTGTCCACCGCCCAGACAACACCGGCCGCTACGTAGAAGTCTCCCACATAGTAGGGTTCAAAGATCCTGATCGGCATGATCTTCGCGTTGTAGGCAAGGCCGGTTACTCCCACTCCGTCTCTCCTGGCGGCTATTATTCCTGCAACGTGTGTTCCGTGTCCGTAGGTGTCTGAATCTTCGTCCGCTGGCAGTGATATCCCGTAGTACGGATCGTACCCATCCACCAGTTGTCCCTGAAGATCAGGATGCGTTCCGTCCACTCCTGTGTCAAAAACTGCCACAATAACTCCATCACCGGTGGCCATCCCCCATACTTCGGTAGCGTGAAGTGTTTCAAGTGCCCACTGGTAAGGCTCCAGATTCTCCTCGATGAGTATGTCTCTTGTCATTTCTTCCTTTATCACGGGCTCCAGTTCTCTGATATAGTTCGGTTCGATCGCCCTGATGCCGGAAATCTTCTGGTCTCTCAGGAGTTCCCTGATACCACTCAGCGCCTCTCTTACACTCACAGGTATTTCAACGAGGATTGCCTTCAGCTGGGGTATTTCATCAACAATTCTTCCCTTGATCATATTCACAAGGTCTTCTGCGGACGTTCGATCTTCGTACAGGATCACCAGTTGATGCTCAAAGTACTTCACATTATCCAGGAATGCTACGTTATCGTTCGGCAACGTTTCTTCTGAACTCCCCATTACCTGCGAATTGTTTCCCGTGTTCAGCGATATGGGACCGAGACATCCACTCAGAACAACGAGGGCAATCAAACTGAGAAAGAAAAGTGCTTTTTTCATCAAAGGTCACCCCCTCACTCTACACCGGTTGTGAACTCGTTGAACTTCTCGGGAGGTATTTCACCGAAGGGATCATAACCTGCACCCATGTCACAGACCAGACTCATGGCTACACTATCTTCGTCCGCCACTTCAGCATAGGAGTAATACATTCCCCAGCTGTAGGTTTTGTTGTACTCCAGTCTGTCCACCACACCGTACCCTGTGTGGACCCACTGATACTCCTCCGAATCGAAAGGAGCAACGACCTCGGTTGCACCAGTAGTAGTCCAATCATATACCGCCTGCGAGGAATCAACAGGGACGAGGTAATACTCGGACTGAACAAGGTCCATTATGAACACAGAATAGTGAAAGACAACATCACCCTCAGGAGAACGAAGGTCTCTGTCGGGTGACCATCTGAATGTAGGCCGCGTGGACACGTTGATCGATTCATCTTCTGGCTCCAGAAGCTGTATTTTGAAGGTGTCCAGGGGAACCACAGATCCGAGTTCAACCCTGTCCGATTCTGCTCCACCGTACACTGAACTCACAGCGTACCACACTCTTCTCCCAGGTGACAGCAGGTAAGAGTGATCGATGAAATAGTTATCCGTTGTGAATCCTATCCACTGATAGTGCTGACCATCAAAAGATCTGTACACGTTGTAACCATCGGGTTCCGGTATCGATGGATCCGTGTTCACGTCCGAGTATCCCAGCCAGTAGATTTCAACCCACAGATTCGTGCCTTCTGGAGCGCTTTTTACATTTCTGGAATTCAAATGATTCTCCTCTCTTATTTTTTGAACGATTCCTTTTTCATAGAATTCTATCCCATCGCTTCTGGTTATGGCAACGAGGTTCGGGGAACCATAGTCAGTCAGAGGAACAGGAGTAAACATCGCCTGAGGAGATTCTGCCCCCAGCTGAATGTTCAGGTACCTTATAATGTGGACTCTGTTGTCATTCTGATCGTAGACAACCACGTGGAGTTTCGTTTCACCATTCCAGCCAGCTGGATCGACTGTGAAGGTGGCCTCGGGCGTGTTCTCTGCCACCGACCTTGGCCCAAAGAAACCCGCTCCTGGGACGTTTCCAAGAGCAAGATAAATAAGGTTTACGTGGTTTTCCGAGCTGACACTCACTTTGACCTTGAAAGCACCGGTTATTGGATTGGTTGTATCAAGAGGATTGTCGTTCGAATCGTAAAATTCCAGGGTCACTTCTGGAAGAGTTTCTTCATCGGGGTTGGATTTCAATTTGGCTTCTTTCATGATCATCTCCACTGATTCGATTTCACTGCTTCCTATCTTCAATCCTTCCACAGCGCTGAGAGCATAACCATCTTTCTTTGCTTCGATGTCCAGCAATTTGAATCCTCCGTGTAAACCCACGATGGCAAACGAGACGGCTCCGGACTCATCTGTGGTTCCAGTCGCCAGCGTCTCACCCGTTTCGTGATCTTTCACCGTCACAAGAGCACCTTCAACTGCAGGCCCACTGTTGTACGAAACCACGTAAACTCTCAACGTTCCCTTCCCAGCGTACGGAGAACTACAGTTGGTGAACAGAAAAAGCGCTGCAATAAAAAAAACAGAAAAAAGGAAGAACCTTTTCATGGACACCCCTCCCTTTCGTTGGTTTCTCATATTTTACTAACTGAATTATATCAGAATGTTCGATACACTTCAAAGAATACCGAGCCAGTATTCCAAAAACTCGTCCCACTGAGTGTCAGATGGAAAGGAAAGTGTCTGGTAGTCTGCCTGGTAGGTCCGATAACACGACATGTTTTCTGGCATGAAGATACTGATGGGGAAGGAAAGTGTCTGACCGTCTATTTCACCGTATGAATAGACAACAACAGAGCTTAAATCTGGAGTAGAGACAATACCTCTTGACACCCATTCATCTATGAAATTCCCAAGATCAACAAGGACAGGCCGATTGTAATTGTCAATGTAACACTTCACCACATCGGAATAAATTGCATCAACTTTGTTCAAATCTGCTTCCAGATCACTGATGAATGAATTCAAATCAGAAACAAACTCCTCCACCTGCAAAGTTTTGTACACCGCAAGACTCAGACCATCCTCCCTGGAACCCTCAGCACTGTAAAAATCCCTGTAGTAATCAACTATTGAAATTGCCACTTCAGAGGCACTACTGGTAGGTTCTATCTCACTCAAAAAAGTGTAATCCCAGCCCTCAGCAGGTTCTTCAAAACTTGAGGCAACTATGTAGTTTGCCACATTTCTGAGCTCGTATATCACTTCAAGAGATCCTATCAAACAAGCATCAAAACCGAGGATGTCAAGTTTACTTCCAGAAAGAGCGTTCTCAAGAGCTTTCCTCAGGTCCGCTATGGCGATGGCTGTTCCCTGAGAGTTATCAATTCCAACTACCTTCGCTGAAATATACCCCGAATCACCGATC
>NZ_JAGGZH010000046.1 GCF_021162145.1 Thermotoga sp. | reverse complement strand
TTGATACACTTAGGGTGTCTCAAAAATCAGTAACAATCAACAATATCAGCAAGCTTTCTGTGAGGGCTATTGTTCAAGATATTGAACAAAACACGAAGGTTGTATGCCAAAATGACCAAATCCAATCTCGTTTTTGTAATTTCTTATAGCACCATTCGTTTGGGTTTCCTTTCTTGTGTTGGGCTATTTTAACGGTACCGCCATTGGCATTCGGAAGACCCACCCTTTTTCGTGACACCCTATTGATACACTCGCAACTCGAATTTCGTAACTCGGCTTTTGATATACTCGTAACTCGGTGTCAATGTGTTTTCACGCACAACCTACAACCCACAACGTCTTGTCTTTTATCGTCGCTCCATCAATTGACAGCCTGCAAGCGTCGTATTATCATTTGTCAGCGTCTGCAAGCCTTTGCCTCCACGAGTGTCCTGCTTTTCCTCGCTCTCTCCAATCTCGAATTCTCATGTTTTTTCAGACGCGCTACCACAAACTCTCCTGTCTCTCAGAACGGAGTTCTTCTTCAAGAGGAGCTATATCATAATACCCCTTCTCCAAACTTGAGAGTACATAATCTCTGTTTGAATAACTCCTTAGCTTCAAACTGTAAACCACCGGAAAATAATTATAAATCGTTTGCTTGGTGTGATCAGTAAGTGCAATAAGCTGAACCCTATTTTTTTCCAAAATCTGGAAGACATATTCAAGTATGTGGGCTGACGAAGCCTTTCCAAATAAATTATCAGCTATCAGTACCTTCCACGGCTTACTCAGATTACTCTTTTTCTTCCTGATATGACTTATCACAGCGATGAACATAGCAGCATACGCGGCATATTTCTCTCCACCAGACCATTTCTGTATCGAATCCCAGGGTTGCAACGTAGAATGCTCCGCTCTAGCTTCGGGTTTCAATACTCTGACCTTGCATTTGCGCAAATCTGTAATGACATTCAAAAGATTTTTCGAAGAGAGTCTACTCTTAATATAATCAAGTTGCTGGGTTTTCTCATCAGGAATAGTCTTCAATTCTTCTATGCAACGATTTATGTAAATTTCCATCTTTGCATTTACATCCGGCAAATCCCAGGTGTCAAGCTTTATCTGCACTGCTTTCCAACGTTTACCTGCATAATCTATATACGACGACGAATCAATAGCTTCTATCTCTTCTGCAAGTCTCTTTGTTTGCCTTACACAGCTTTCCACAAACTGCTTCTTGTCTTTGTCTTTTTGAGCAAGCTCAGCGCGAATCTGCTTCTCATATTTCGAAATCTGTCCGAATAAATACTCAAAAGTTTCTTTTATCTCAGAATAGGAGAACTGAAAATAGTCTTCATATGTTATTTTGCTTAAAAGCCCGGCAACAATATCACTGTTTACCTCCCCTGACACGGCCATATAATTCCCAACGGCATTCCGAACCCTCTCCTTCGATTCTTCCAGTTGCGAAAAAACCTTTCCAAGAGAATCAATCACCATATCAACCTCATCGCTGATCTTTTCCTTGATCTCCTTCAAACTACGATCTGTAATTCTTTCATTCACCCTGTCAACTTTATAATGCATCATGCTATTACTTACCTTTGCAATAAGCTCTCCTAGCAACTTTTCAAACCTTTCAGATTCCTTTCTTATATCCATCCATCGTTTCTTGTCTGTATCAAGTCTTATTAGATTCTCGCTCGACCTTTCCTCTTGTTCATCAGGTTCTTCCAGCAACATTGGTTCCTTTGAATACTCAGAAACGATACGCTTTTTCATGTTTTCAATATTTCTCTCTTTTTCCCCCAATTCCCCACTAATCTCGGAAGCCTTTTCCCTCAACCCGGTATGCTCATTCTCTAATTCATCGAGTTTCTTTTCCAGGGCTTCTATCTGAATATCCGGAACAACCATAGTGAACTTTACAAAATCTGTCTCTGAAAAACCGAATTTAGACAGCTTCCTTTCCAAAAACTCAATCCTTTTGATATTCTCTCTTATTCGTTCTTCATATTGCTTTATACTTGCACTATGGCTTCCAAGTTCCAATTCCAGTCTCTTATATGAGTCTAGAGCCTCTGTCAAAGATAACGGGACAGGCTTATGCCCCTTTCCCTTCTCCCTGTAAAACTCCCTTTCTTTCCGACGATCCGACAAATCCTTATCCAGAATTGCCTTAAGTGCATGTTTTTCATTGATTTCTTCATCATATTTTGAAATAGTGACATTGTTGTTTTCCAGTTCTTTGTCTATCGCCTTTTCATCTTCTCTGAGTTTTCGCAATTTTCTATCTGCCTCATAAGCCTGCTTCTTGAGTTCAATGAATCTTTCGAACTTAACGATGAGTTCCTCAACATTTGCCCTTTCCGAATCCAATTTCTTCCATTCGTCAGCAATCTCAGATAAACGCTCTTCTGTCGAAATTGCAGCTCGTTTTAACTCATGTTCCCTGTCTTTTAGAGTCTCAAGTTCAGCCTTCAACTCCTCTAATTCAGGCAACCTTAAACTCTCCAGATCCTCTGCATAATCAGCAAAAAATGCGTGTACAATCTCCATGGTACCTCTAAGATTCTCCATTGAACTCTCTATTCTGCTAAGTACCTCTTTGACCCTTTCAATTTTGCTTTCAAGTTCAGCCGCAACAAAATCCAGAGATTCCCGGGAAGAAGCATACTCATGAGCCTTTTGCCAGAAGATATACTGCCCTTCAAATATCTCCAAAAGTCGCCTATTATCAACTAACTCCAGCGAACCCTTTGACAAAAAGATGATAGGAACCGGATAAGAACTGGCAAATTCCTCGACATCAATCGAAAGCTTCGCCAGCTTATTAAATTCCTCCTTGACTACGACCAAAGAAAAAGGCAAAAGAGGAAATCTTTTCAAATACTGTACTCTTTTCTCAACCGACACCCCCTGCAATTTCAACCACTCAGGGCCTGTTCGACAGGAAACGCCGGAATCCTCCAGAAACTTCTTGAGTTTTATAACCTCTTCAGAAGGAACATAAAAATCGTATCTCTCAATCAACTGAAGCTGATTCCTGAGGTCCTGAAGACTCGACTTATTGACAAAACCCTCCTCTTCCAGCTCTTTCTGAAGCTTCTCAAGCTTAAGTTCTATCAGAGACTTCTCCTTAAAAAGATCATCATAAATTATCTCATGCCTTCTTAGAACTTCCCCAACCTGTTTCCTTTTCTTCCTGTATCCCTGTATCTCCTTGTCGATAGTTCCAATCCTCGCTAACAACTCGGGTTTTCTGATCTTTAACCCATCCAGCTCCTCAAGAATCTTTTTTCTTTCCCTTTCAAGCTTGTCTCTTTGAACCTCAAGATTTTTTAACCCTTCAATCAGTCTGCTAAACTTCGAACGCAACTCTTCCAGAGCAACATCCGGCAACAATTGCCAGTGTTCGTTTTTATGATGATCAAACAAAAAATCAGAAAACCTATTCTTTTCCTTTATTTTCATTTCCAGCTTTGTCTTTTCCACCGCAATACCGTTTTTCTTCCTGTTAAGCTCCTGATTCCTTTCGTGAACAAATTTCTTTTTCTTCTCTTTCTCAATCCTTTCTTCTTCAACTTCCCCAAGTCTCTGTTCCAGTTTCTCTATCTCTTCGTTCAACCTTTGATAAATAGTAGCTGCGTAAATCAGCAGCTTTTCCAGTTTCTCTTCCTTTCCGAGATACATATTATCGATACTTTCATTCAAAGCTCTATTCTTTGCTTCCAGATCATTCTTTTCAAACCAAAGATTCACAGCTTTAGAAAGATTCAATTCCCTTTTGGTTTTTTGAATCACTTCATAGAGTTCATCTTTTTTAGAATTGACCTCAAAAAGCTTTTTTCGCTTTTCCTCAACCAGAGCATACTCTCTGGAGTATTTCACTGACTCAAGAAGATATCTGTTTTCCGTTTCATCTCTCTCTATACTCTTCAATTCCTCGTCAATCTCATTGAGCTCTTTAACGACGCTGTTACGCCAGTGTTCAAGAGAATTAGAATACATTGCCAGATTAACCTTTCGCTCCTCAAACTCCCTGCTTGCGTCTTCACGTTCTTTGAAAGCATCAAGAAGCACCTGCCCCTTTTCCCTTACAAGTGCCAAATCCTTCAGGTTTCTTTCCATTTCCGGAATATTCAAAAGCTTATTCTTCAGATTGTTGAAAGCCTCTACCAGATTTCCTTTCTGTTCCCCTGGATTATCGTAGAACAACTCTTCAGCTACCGGAATCAAAAGATTATCCAGAAGCTGATCTGTACTTTGAAGACTATTGAAAAAATCATCTATTCCACCTTCATTGTTATTGGTTTCCTTAATACGTCTCCACTCTTTCTCAAAGAGATTATATGTATTCAATTCCCGAAGATAATCGCTTCTCTTCGAATCACTGTAAAATACCTTAAAATAACTTCCCTTCAAATTCTTCAACAGCTTCAACAACTCATCATAGCTGAGGGGACGTTTATCGTTTACATAAGGAAAATGCTTTATATCATACGGATTCGCTTCCTTATAATGGCTCGTGTACATAAAATACCTCAACCTTCCCGATTCATCGTTTCCCCTGGCAAAACAAAAACCTGTAAGCAAAAAATCAGCCTCGGCCGAATCCAGACACCATTCAATCGCTATATGCCCTGTAAAATTCTTGTTCTGCAAGAGATCCGAAAGGCGTCTCTTATTCAGCCTCTCATTGGGAAGGACTGTCTGAAGCATGAGCTGAACGAGAAGAGTCTTTCCGCCGCCATTTGCCAGGTTAAACAAAGTGTTCTTACCTCCAAAATTAAAAAGCTCATCCGCAAAAACCTTCTTCCCGGCATCGTACCATATATTAACCAGTCTCATTCTCCATATCCTTGGCATCTCAAGGCCTCCCGCCAATCAGCTTCAAAAGCTTTTCCTTCGTTTCCTTACCTGCGTAAAAATTCCTGACTATAAGCTCCGTTTTCCGGGTGATATATATCTCCCTTTCCTGAATCAGATTCACCAACCCCTGAGACTGAAGAAAACCGCAAACCCTCAAAATGAAACTATATCGATTCGTTTTACTGGCCTTCATCCGTTCCAGCTCCCTGTATTCCTCCATAGATTTCCAGTGTTCATAAGCTGCTCTAAAATTGAACCCCGAATCAACTTCCAATTCGTCCATACGAGGTTCTATACTTTCAAAAGAAGCTGAAACAATCCTCTCAAGATCTTTCACCAAAATATATTCCCTGACGACTTCATCCAAAAAATCAGCACCAAAAAATTCCGAAAGCAAACACAAAATCACAAAATAGGCACAGTATAGTTCCGTGTTGTTGTCCAGCCGCATCAATTCTCTCAACTGCTCGTTACTGTAACTAAGATAATCACTATCTGGTTCTGGAACAAGATAAAGCACATCTTCGGATTCCAGCATCTTTGCTTCTGCCATCGGTTCAAATACACTAACAAAAATATCTCTCACTTTCGGATTACTACTGTACTTTTCGAAGAGGTCTATAAAATCCCTTCTTCTCAACTCTCCTTTTTTCTGCAGCAAAAGATAAATCTTGAAAGCTGCTTCAACCTCTTCCCTGGTATAACTATCGTACATTCAGTTCATCCCCTTCAATAACATGAAAACAGTAATTGGTAACCACACAACCGTTCTCAAAACTCAGCTCTTCACAGGTTGCCTGAACCTCGAGGAACCTTTTCTCACTATCCAATTTTTGATTCTCAAAATATTCCAGAAGCAGAAAAGGAAGATTATCTTCAGAATCGAAAATCTTACCCCTGATCTCAGGATCAACTCTCAACTCCACAGGCGAAAGCTGATGCAATCCAACAAGGAAACTGTAAAATTCAGCTCTATTACTAAACTCTTCCCTCTTCTGCTGAGGAAGACCTTCCAAAACCTCTTTGAGAGTATAATCGTTCTTGGACCTCAAAGGCTCAAAAATAACCTCAATATACTCCCTGAACCTCCTGTCTCTCTCCTTTTTCCTTTTCAGTTCCCTTTCCAGCTCCATTTCAAAACTCTGATCCAGAGGCAATTCTTCCTCTTTGAAACCTTCCCTTTCCCGCTGAAGCTTCTGCGGGATAAAGATCCTCATGGGATTGAAGCTCAGGAATCTCGCTGGAGTTAGCAAAGGCTGCAAAAACTTCCTCAGATCATCACCCCGGGTTTCCGAGGCGATCACTTTCTCAAGCACCTCTTTTCTAAAATCGATCTTCGATTGTATAAAATTCTTGATGCTCTCTACCAGGGCTTTCCTGAACTGTTCATCTGTCCGAAGCTTGATTCCAAACAACTTGCTATGCTCATTTATCACAATATCCAGCATATTTGAAATCTCAATGAGTTGGTCAAGATTCTTCTCCTCAATCTCTTCCAGCCTCTCATACAAATATGCCTCCTTTTTTTCTTTGACCAATTCAGAAAGAGCCTGGAATACCTCCTGTTCCCTTTCCAGCTGGTTATATATTTCTTTCACCTGTTTCTGGTAATCTTCTGTTAAAACCCCACCGATATTCATGACCATCCTTCGCCTGAATTTCTCCATCTCATCCATACGGCTTCTAACCTGGGTATACAGTTCCCTGACAGTCTCCAGAGCTTTATCGAAAACACCCCGCTCAATCTGCTGCCTGAAATACAACTGGGAAATACTTATCCTTAACTCCTTATAAATTTCTTTCGTCTTAAAAATTAGGTCAAGTCCCTCATCTGTAAGCTTAAAATGAAGATCCCTGCCACCATGGGACCCATGGTCATAATCAGCTAAACCAATAAGATGAAACCTGTATTTCTTCGTTTTCCCATCTTCCAGATCCAGATATTCAAAGCACCATGGAGAACCGTTATTCCTGAGATGATCCATGAGGAATCGTGCCAATTCCAGGCTTTCCTCTTCAGATAAAATCTTACGATAAATAATTGAAACCTGTTCCCTGAGAAAGGCCGAAAGCTCGGGATAACCACAACGCTCCCTGTTATACAGCATACTTTCCATGATAAAAAGAAGGATAGAAAAGCCAAGAGAAAAAAGATCGAAGTCTTCATACTTTCGAAGATTCTTCAGCTCCAGCAAAGGCTGAAAAATAGCAACACCCTTAGCTCTCTCAGAAAATCCGGATAACTCACCCATTTCCTGTCACCCTATCAAAAAATTCAAAGTTCAACCCCTCCTGGGGTAAATACCTTTTTGAATCAAACAACTTCATTATCCTTTCAGAAGCACCTTTGGGAAAATCCTCAAGAAATCTTGAAAACCTCTCATCACTTACCCTTTGCTTTCCTTTCAATTTTGGAGCTCTGGAAAAACTCGCATTGAGGAGTTCCTCATACAGCTCAACGAAAAGACAAATATTATAATCAGAAAACCTCTCTCTAAAACTCTCGAAGATACTTATCCCCTCAGGGTCAAGATCCCCAAAATAAAACACTTTACAATTATCAGGCATCAAACCAATCTCACGGGCAAATTCAAAACTCTTGATAATCTTTTTCCCCTCACCGTAGACAAGATGAGAAAAATCCCTACTCAGCAATTTCCATCCATTGCTGAAAAAACAACGCTTTATCGTATAAAAAGTATCCTTGTTCTCGATAACAAGCACATTGAACACTCTTTCGGAATAAGCAGAATTACTTGAAAAGAAAAAAGGTTCAGGGGTATGGTAAACATTCAAAAAATCCTCAGAAATCGAAACATTCTGCAAAAACGCATGACCATCCACGCTGGAAAGAAACTTCTCATCGCCAAAAATCTCAAAAGAACGTTCATTTATAGAAGAAGGAACTCTCAAACTTTCTCTATCAGAAGCTTTCAAAAATCTATCCAGCAGCTCAAGAAAACCTCTATCCCTATGCAGCAAGTCCGGCTTTTTCCGATACCTGGAAGTATCTATGGCAGGATCCAGAGAATCAAGAAATTCTCTGCCTTCTACAGATAGTCCTGTTTTTCTCTTACGGTACTTATTATACAGCGAAGGATTCCTACCATTGAAACCTGAATTCCTGACTGGGGAAAGAACTCCGAGAGAAACCAACTCAGAAATCGCTTCATAAAAAGAAAAATAATCAAAAAGACCTCTGGAACGCAAAACCTTTTCCAGCTCAAAACTTTCCACAAAAACTCCACCGTGTTCATCTAGAAACCCCATCAAAATCCTCTTCACATTCATAAAAAAATTATATCATCGTCTATCAAAATTCTTACTTCAAACTTTTGTTCTAATCTTTAGTATCCAACATACATTTTCGCTTAGGATAGTTGTCAGTCGCTTTTTCGCCCATAGGTACTAATCACCGGCGAAGCCGGTCGTACCAACTGCGCAGCAGTTCGCACCAACCACGAAGTAGTTCGAAACAATTCCATAGGAGTTCGTACCACTGGCGTTAGCCAGTCGCACCGAATTTCGAA
>NZ_JAGGZH010000045.1 GCF_021162145.1 Thermotoga sp. | reverse complement strand
GGGTGTGTGGAAGGGACTGGAAACCATCAGCTCCACGATCCGGCGTGCACCTTTTTCTTTCAAGATGTTCATTGCCTTCTCAACGGAATTTTTCAGTCCACTGATCACCACCTGATCGTGCGAGTTGTAGTTTGCTATGTACACCCCATCTATCGAGTTCACCACTTCTTCTATTTGCTCGATATCAAGCCCTATGACGGCTGCCATGGTTCCCTTCCCAGGCTCCAGTGCCTTCGACATATATTCCCCTCTTTTTCTCACAAGATAAAGCCCCGTCTCAAAATCGTACACACCTGCCACCGCCAGTGCGGTGTACTCTCCCAGACTGTGGCCCGCCACAGCATCCGGAAGGATGTTCCTTTTTTCCATCTCAAGAAAAGCAATGTAGCTTGTTATATAGATGGAAGGCTGGGCATTCTCTGTGAGTTTCAAAGTTTCTTCGTCACCGTTCATGATCTCGGTGATATCGAATCCAAGAACTTTCTTTGCTCTTTCGAATATGTCTTTCGAAGATTCATAAACGGAGAAATCTTCTGCCATTCCAGAGTACTGAGAACCCTGCCCAGGAAAGACGAACGCCCTCATTGTTTCACCCCCAGACGTTTCAATCTCAGACCGATGATAGCTGCGAGTATCAATTTCAAAAGGTCGAACCATACGAATGGGGTAAAACCCAGAGCCACCGCTTTTTTGATATCGTGGACGTAGAAGTTCAGCACGAAGACGCCGAGCAAGTATATGGTCCCAAGACCTGCAAGCCCAGAAACAAGGTACCAGATGAAGTTTTCTCTCTTTTCAGATAGAAGCCCGATTACAGAGCCCCCTAGGATGAAACCGAGGAGGTACCCGCCGGTGGGCCCAATGAGAACCTGCGCCCCACCTTTGAAACCTGCAAAAACGGGAAGTCCGATGGCACCGAGCAATACATACGTTGCAATCGAGAGTGTTCCGTACTTTTTGCCCAGCATGTACGCCGTGAGAAAGACGAAGAACACTTGAAGAGTGAAAGGAACGGGGCCGATTGGAATCGAAATCCACGCCCCCACCACTATGAGAGCAGTGAAAATCCCCGCCTTTGCAAGTTGTTTCATCTTTCAATGAACCCCCTCAACTTTTCCACCGTCCCTTTGAACTCATTCATGATGTCTTCTATGATCTGTCTCACAGGTTTTATTTCGTTGATCAATCCGGCACTCTGTCCCATCATGAAAGAACCCTTTTCCAGATCCCCTTCAACAATGGCTCTTCTCAGGCTTCCAACCAGCATCTCTTCTGCTTGCATCGGGTTTTCGAACTCCATTTCCTGAATCTTTCTTGCAAAGGGGGTTCTGAGGACACGGGCGGGATGACCGAGTTTCGCACCGGTTACCACGGTGTCCCTTATGGAAGCCTTGACGATTTTTTCCTTGTAGATGGGATGAACATCGCTCTCTACGCTCGCAACGAATCTTGTACCCATCTGTATCGCTTCTGCTCCGAGGGCAAAAGCTGCTGCCATACTTCTACCATCTGCGATACCACCTGCGGCGATCACAGGAATCTTCACGCTCCGGGATACCCTGTTGACGAGGACAAAGGTGGTGACTTCTCCTATGTGTCCTCCGGATTCCATTCCTTCCGCTATCACCGCGTCAGCTCCCGCTCTTTCAACCATTCGTGCCAGAGAATCCGAGGCCACAACCGGAATGACCTTTATACCGTTTTCTTTCAGTTCCTTTATGTACTTTGTGGGATTTCCCGCACCAAAGGTGATGACAGGTACTTTTTCTTCCACGCAGACTCTGACGAGATCGTCCACCCAGGGAGAGACGAGGATCACGTTTACGCCGAATGGTTTGTTCGTTCTCTGCCTGAGGTCGAAGATCGCCTTTCTCAGGTCGTCGGGTTTCATGGCGCCGGATCCGATGATACCAAGTCCTCCAGCTTCGGACACAGCGGCAGCGAGTTTGGGAGTGCCAGCCCAGGCCATTCCACCCATGAGTATGGGATACTCTATTCCAAGGAGTTTTGTCACACGCGTCTTCATCTTTTCACCCCCAGAAGAAGCTTGGCCTTGGCTACAACCTTGCCCTCTACCTTTGCCAGACCCTCCACCTGCACTGTGCCGAGTCTTTCTCCAATCTTTCTCACCTCGTAGATCAGTCTATCTCCCGGGCGCACTTCCTTTTTGAAGCGAGCCTCGTCTATACCGAGGAAGAGGGGGATTCCCTTGATACTCTTGAGGAGGAGAATGCCGGCAGTCTGTGCAAGGCCTTCGATGATGAGTACACCCGGGTATATCGGATACTCTGGGAAGTGGCCCTGAAAAACTGGATCAGAGATGCTGATGTTTTTGAAGGCAACGATTCTATCTTCAGATTCCTCTATCACACCGTCTACCAGGAGAAAGGGATATCTGTGTGGAAGAATCGCCTTCACGTAATCTATGTTCATGACTCATACCTCCCTACAACCAGAGAAACGTTGTGCCCGCCGAATCCGAAGGAG
This sequence comes from Thermotoga sp., assembly GCF_021162145.1. Taxonomy (NCBI): domain Bacteria; kingdom Thermotogati; phylum Thermotogota; class Thermotogae; order Thermotogales; family Thermotogaceae; genus Thermotoga; species Thermotoga sp. The sequence continues at coordinate 906 of NZ_JAGGZH010000045.1, read as the reverse complement.
TTCTTTATGAAATTCCTGATCTCTCTCTGGATCGGTTCTTTTCCAACAAGGCCAGTTCCCTGTGCTTCTTCCGTTGGATTGTCGAGGTTCGGCATACCGTGGACGAAGGAATGTTGCATCTGAAGGAGCGCAAGAACGAGTTCTACGGCACCGGCAGCGCCGAGGAGATGTCCTATCAGAGCCTTTGAAGAGTTTATGGCTACGTTCTTTGCATGTTCTCCCAGGACCTTCTTTATCGCCTTGAGTTCTGCCTCATCGCCGGCGGGTGTGCTTGTGGCGTGGCAACTCACGTAATCAATGTCCCTCTCAGAAAGGCCAGACTCTTTCAGTGCCAGTTTCATCGCTTTTGCCGCTCCCCTGCCTTCTGGATCCGGAGCGCTGAAATGGTACGCGTCGTCCGTCATACCGACACCTTTTATCTCTGCCACAATTTTTGCTCCTCTCGACTTTGCAACTTCTTCGGCCTCGAGTATGAGGACCGCACCACCTTCTCCCATGACGAAACCGTCTCTATCTTTGTCGAACGGACGGGAAGCACGTTTGGGATCGTCGTTTCTTCTCGAGAGCGCTCTCATGTTTGCAAACCCGGTAATTGGAAGGGGTGCTATCGTTGCTTCTGTTCCTCCGACAATGGCCACGTCCGCGTATCCATGTCTTATCAGGAGGGTGCCGAGTGCCACTGCATGCAGAGAAGAAGCACAGGCACTCACGGAGGAGAAGTTCGGACCCTTCAGACCGTACTCCATCGCGACGATACCAGGCGCCATGTCGATGAGAATCATTGGAATCAAAAACGGACTCACCCTGCTGGGACCCTTGGAGAGGAATTTGTTGTTCTCACTGTCCAGCGTCAAAAACCCTCCCATCCCGGATCCTATGATCGTCGCTGCTTTGTCAGCGAACTGT
>NZ_JAGGZH010000044.1 GCF_021162145.1 Thermotoga sp. | reverse complement strand
GCTTAAAGGTTTTCCTGAATTTATCCTTTATGTGTATTGGGGATAATGTCTTAAAAACCACTATTTCATCACCTATAACTTTTTGAGGAAGGAGGGTGATTTTCTTCAAGTCTAGTTTTTCTTCTCTGTAGCTGAAGGTATTTAACCTTTTCAAACCATTGTATACATTGATCAGAATTTTTGGATCAGGAGAGCTAAAAAACCATCTTACGTTACCTTCAAACCGTATCCTTTCACCATCTATTTTTGGATTTCTCAGCAATACAGCGAATGTATAACTCTTCGTTGCTTTGTTTTTTTTACCATCTCCATAAGTGAATAATTCTTCGTAGAGACTTCCATCTTCCCTCTTCAAAACATCTTTTATCATGCTGACAAAAATCATACGGTATGATACAGGCAGATCTTTAGTTTCAAACTCACAAAGAAATCTCATTTCAACTCGCCCCTTTTGAAGATTCACATCATTTTCATTCCACTACGGTTACTTACGGGATACAAAATTTTACAGCCTACATATTATTGTCCCACAGTGCTAATCATTAATCGCTCGCTCTTTTAACGTAAAGAAAGCAACAATAACAACAATCTGCGCAATGAACTATTACAGGAATAACGCCCGTTTGCAAAGATTCACTGCTGTATTGAAAGTTTTTATTTTGATCGCAACAACAAGCAAATGACAGGTTTTAACGAATAAAAATGCCTATATATCAAATATATCAAATGTCAACCAAAACAAATCAGGGTGATTATTACTTGCAGATCAAAAAACTGAAATTACATTCAAAATAGGTGAGATTAAGAAATGGTTGAATATTTTGCTTTCACCTGTAGTCTTGGGGATCTCGTTAACACCACCAAGAAAAAGTGCAATTCCAACAATATTTCTTCTTCTCACTGATTAAACAAGTGACTACGATTCAATTATAGCATTTTAGTAATATTCAATGCAATAAATATGTTAGAAGAGATCGGAGTAGCTGGAAAGGAGTGAGGAAGGGCGATCAAAATTTGCTTTTGAAGTATATAACAGGTTCATGGATTGTTGAAATTTCGTTTTCGCATTAAGTATTTTGTCGAGTCACAAAAAGTTAAAACAAAAAAGCGGAGCCTTCTGGCTCCACCTTTTACATTGTACCGTAACCCCTAAGTGATTTCTCTCACTGGCTCCGGCGGCAGGACTCGAACCTGCAACCACCTGGTTAACAGCCAGGCGCTCTACCGATTGAGCTACGCCGGAACCTCCATGGATAATTGTACTACATGATAGGGAAGATTTCAAGGGGTATCACAAACCGATCACCACTTTCCTCAACGGTTTTGGAAGATGTTTTGCAAATCTCAAAAGACACTCCATGAACGCTACCGAAAAAGCTATCATGATCAAAACCCAGCACCATTCTGGAAGGTCAATGAGTGTGTCCAGAAATACGTAAAACATCCACTGAAAGGGCATGTGTATCATGAAAAGAAGAAAAGAATACCTTCCCATCCTCTTCAAGAGAGGGAAACTCAGTTTCTTTGAAACAGACGAAAACACCTCCACGCTGTACACACCAAGCAGCACACCGGGGAGGGAGAACTGATCGATGCCAATGAGACTGCGGAATTTTCGATACGCGTTCCAGTACTCCAGTGAGCCGAGACCAAAAAGAGCCAGGTAAACAGCTAGGGAGTGCTTTTTCAAAGAGCGCTCTCTTCTCTCAAGAACATCCTTGTGACCCAGGAGGAAAGGAAAGAGCCAGTGGACTGGATTGAAATAAGTGATGAACGCTCCCTCGACAGGTGGTAAAAGCTCGTCTTTTGTCAAAAACCAGACACTCACAAAGGAAGAGCTAAGGATGGCTCCCACCAGTGAGAAAGGAAAAATTTTTCTTGGATCCTTTATGAAAACAGAGATCACCATCAGCATGATGAAAACAAAGACAAAATAATACTGCCATGATCCGGTGAAGGAAAATATTGTGATCAGATACTTCGAAAGCAGAGTGCCATCCACACTGAACACCTGTTTTGTTACCCACACTTTGGAATATCTTCCGTCCAGAAGTGAGTAAAGAAAAAAAGAAACGGACGACCAGAAAAGGTAAAACAAAAAGAAAAAGAAAGACTTCCTGATGATCTTCAAAGGTGATTTTCTCATTCGCCCCTGAGAATAGCCAAAGAGGTACACAAAAACAAAAACACACGGACTCACAAACCGAAGAACTGGAAGAAGGAACGTCAGATCCCTGTAGACACTCACCACTGCGTGACTAATCAGAACAAACAGTATGAGAAGTCCCTTCATAGCTTCCATAGACCCCACCTCTGATAGAATGGTATCGAAAGGAGTGAAAAAATGAAAAACGAGCATTCTGCTCTCGCCTACCTGGTGTTGTTCTTGATCCTTGCAAAGCTCTCTCCTTTCATTATAACCGCCCTGGTAATGGGGCTGTACCTATCGATCATCGTCGACTACGTGACAAGATTCCTTGGCCTACTAGTGAAGAGGCCATCTTTCCTTCCAAGGTTGATCTCGAACGTTGTGATCTTTCTGATGATAACTTACTCTGCTGTCAACTTCTTTCCTGTTGTCATAAAAGAGGCTCAGAGGGTTCTCTCTGAAATCAACACGATAAGATCGAGCCTCGAAGAGCTCAAGATACCAAGCTGGATATCTTCCATTCTCAACAACCTCAGTGCCTCGTTCTCTGAGGGAGCACTTTCACTTGTGAACAGACTCATCGGGTACGTACCATCTCTCGTGACGGCCGCCATTATTGTTGTCATCACCTCGCTCATTGTCTCATCACTCAAGAGACTCATCGGAGACAATGTACATTATCTCTTCCCAAGAGATCCAGAGGATGGGAAGCGTTTCATGAGAGAAGTCTACAGGGAGTTTGAACGATTCGTGGGTGGTCAAGTGCTCGTTGCGATTTTCGTGGGAGTTTTTGTGGGAGTTGGTGCCTTTTTGTGCAGGATACCAAGCGCCTTTTTCCTCGGAATGCTTGCGTTCATAACCGATTTTGTTCCATACCTGGGAGTTGTGATCTCAGCTATTCCTCTTTTGATGCTTTCCTTTTCTGTGCACGGATTGAACGGGATCTTGATAGGAACGATCATCCTTGTGGTGGCAAACCAGCTGGAGATGTGGGTGCTGGCACCTAGGATACAGAGCAACGCTCTGAATATTCACTGGTTCATAATCCTGATCACCATACTCATATTCGGTGATCTTTTCAGCTTTGGTGGTGTACTCATAGCCCTTCCTTTCCTGATATTCCTGAGAAACTACTGGAAACACTACGTAATGGGAGGCTGAGGCGATGCCCACTTACACTTTCAGGTGCAAGGAGTGTGGAGAAGAATACACGGTGTTTACATCTTACAGCAAAGTGGAAGAGGTGAGGTGTCCTCGATGTAGTTCAAAAGAAAAGGAGAGGGTGTATAGAAAAGTCTCCTTTTCCGTTCAAGGTGGTTCTTCCTCGTGTGGCGGAAATTGCAGTGGTTGCTCCGGGTGTGGTTAATCCTCCTCACCTTCAACTACCTTTCTGATCCTTCTCTCCAGCTCCTCCTCGTAATCTATCTGGATCTTCTCGTACATCTCGTTCATGAGGGGGGAGGAGATCAGAAAGTCCGCTGTTGATCTTGTGATGGCAACAGGTATGTTGTAGACTGTCGCTATTCTGATGAGTGCTTTCACATCGACATCGTGTGCCTGAGGTTCCAGAGGATCCCAGAAGAAGATGAGCACATCTATTTTTCCCTCTGCTATCATCGCGCCGATCTGTTGATCACCACCGAGTGGACCACTCTTCAGCCGGTGCACCTTGAGACCGAGTTTCTCCTGAAGGAGGGCACCGGTTGTTCCGGTGGCGTACAATTCATGCTGAGAGAGTGTTCCCAGATTGAAACTCACCCACTCGAGAAGATCTTTCTTCCTTCTATCATGAGCTATGAGGGCAATCCTCTTTTTTCTTTCCATGAATATCTTGTACCTTTTTGGTTTATCGGTCATCTTCTTTCCCCCTCTTCTTCTTGAATTTATCCACGTACATTCTCTCATCGGCGATTTTCATAAGTTCCTCTATACTCTCACCATCGTCGGGAAAGACACTGATCCCATAGCTGAATTCCAGTGCGAAATGATCCTCTCCCATGACAACAGGCTCCCTGAAACGATCTTTTATTCTCCTGACCATGGTCTCTGCTCCATCAAATCCCGTCTCTGGAAGAGCGATTCCAAATTCGTCCCCGCCGAGTCTTCCGACGATATCAGATTTTCTCAAGATCGAGGAGAGAATTTTAGCAAACTCTTTCAAAACGTGATCCCCCACTAGATGCCCTTTGGTATCGTTTATTCGCTTGAAATTGTCAAGGTCTATGAACACGAAAGACAATTTTTTTTCATATCTCCTCGATAGGTTTATCAGATAGGCCAGTCGGCTTTCGAATGCTTCTCTGTTGTAGACTCCCGTCAAAGAATCATGTTCGGCAAGCCAGAGGATCCTTTCTTCACTTTTCAGTTTCCAGTATATGAGTTCCAGCTGGTTTTTCAGTAACTTTGCCATCTCAAGAAGACTTTCATCCAGGGATTTACACTGGACAACAATCAGTGAGAACACTCTTCCTTCGTATTCAAGGGGTATCTTCAGAATGTTTCCTTCTGTCACAATGTCACCCGATGCGTTCGTCAGCTTTTCATCAAAAGAATTCTTGAAAGAGACCCTCATGAAGAACTCGCTGTTTTCTTTTTCGTACAGGGCTAAATCCTCTGCTCCAAAGATCTCTACCATCGATGATACATACTTTTTGAACACAAAGTCGTTCCATCCCAAAGAAAGAAAGTTCCCGGAGAGGTTCAGGAGAAGATCGTAGAATTTCCTGTCTCTCCTCAGTCTCTCCAGGTTTTTTCTTTCTTCTGTGACGTCCATTCCTGCTACCAGGAGTCTGTCAGTTCCCAGGGGTATGAACACCCATCTTATGATCCTTTCACCCTGTGAGGTTTTGATAATTCCTTCGTGAATCAGTTTCTCACGAAATGCCTTCTCGAAGATTTTTTCCGGAAAACTCTCGGGGAACATCCCAAACCAGTTTTTGTTCAAAAGATTGGCCCGATTGACGCCAAGCAAGTTACACCCTGCATTGTTCACGTCCTCCACCGTCCCATCTTTTTTCAAAATGACGCTCAGAACAGGCAGGTTGTTGAAATAGGTTAGAAACCTTCTTCTTTCCTTTCTCAACAGATTTTCTGTTTCTATCTTCTCGTTGATGGGCCTTGCTATTTCCTGTATCAAGGCCAGCCGGTTTCCTTCATACAGGGGGATCAGCTTGCTCTCACACAGGACAATCTCCCCGTCTTTACTCAGAAATGCCCTTTCTGGCACCGGGACGATTTTTCTGGAATCTCCCTGAAGTGGGTTCATCATCTGAACCACGAAGTTCACATCGTTTGAAGAAGCGATGTCTTCAACGCTCTTTCCTAAAAGTTCTACTCTTTCGTAGTGAAGAAACTTCTCAACCGCAGGATTCATCTCTACTATTCTTCCGTCCGGTGTGTAGAAGATCACCATATCGTTGTTCTCATAAAAGAGTCCCCTGAGCATCAAAATCTGCCTTTTCGTTTTTGAGAGTACTTTGAATGTCTCGACGAATATCAGCACAGAACCAGCCGTGTAGAGAAAAAACCTCACCAGATAGAACAAGCCTGAGATCATGAAGAAAGTATCGAGGAAGTTCATCCATGCACCCAGAAAAAGAATGAAGGCACCGGCGAGAGCCAAGTGCATGTTCGACGTCGAAAACAAAACGTTCAAAAGAATGCTGGCAAGGAGAAACAGGGCTTTGAAGAGAGTGTCTTCCCAGTGAGCTTCTAGATTCACCCGCGAGGGTGTTTCTTGAAGATAGGAATACAGAAAGAAAAAGGCGGCACTAAGCGAAAGCACCAGCCAGAGATGTTTTTTCTTCATCTAACTTCTGCCAGCTCCTTGTGGACTTTTTTCAAAAGACCTGGTATATCGAGCTTCTGTGGACACTTGCTGAGACACTCGCCACACTCAACACAAGAGGAGGCGGCAGACTTTTGGCTTTCTAACCATCTGTACGTTCTTCTGCCACCTTCCCAATCTTCGAACATCACGGTTTCGTTGTACAATCTGAAGTTTCCGGGGATGTCTACTCCGTTCGGACAGGGCATGCAGTATCCGCATTCTGTGCAATTTATAACTGCGAAAGATTCGAGTGTTCTCTTTATCTCTTCTATCATTTTCAGGTCTTCCTCTGTTAGATTGTTCGGGGTGATTCTGCTCATGATCTCCACGTTCTGTTTCACCTGATCCAGTGTGCTCATTCCACTCAGAACTGTTGATACCTCGGGAAAGTTTCCGAGCCATCTGAAACTCAATTCAACGGGAGACCAGTTCCTTCTGGATCTTTCAAGAATTTCCATCACTCTCTTTGGGAGTCTTGCGAGTTTTCCTCCTTTCAAAGGTTCCATGATCACAACGGCAAGGCCTTTTGAAGCGGCGTACTTGAGGCCTTTCACACCAGCCTGGTAGTTCTCGTCCATGTAGTTGAGCTGTATCTGGCAGAAATCCCAGTCGTACCCGTCCACAATCTCTTTAAAAACAGGATACCTGTCGTGAAAAGAAAAACCGGCAAATTTGATCCTTCCTTCCGTCTTCATCTTCTCGAAAAATTCGAAGAACCTGAGTTCTTTTATCTTTTCCCATCTGTCCTTGTTCAGGGCGTGCATCAGGTACATATCCACGTGATCCGTTTGGAGTCTTTCGAGTTGTTCGTCTAGATATTTGTAGAAGTCTTCGTGCTTTTCCACCTGCCAGACGGGAGATTTTGTGGCAAGGAAGACTTTCTCTCGATAACCGTCTTTCAGGGCTTTCCCCACAACTTTCTCACTGTTCCCACCGTGATATGGATAGGCCGTGTCAACGTAGTTGACACCGTGATCGATGGCGTATCTGATCATCTCTATTGCCTTTTCTTCGTCGATTCTGGAGTGGTCTTCTCCTATCACGGGAAGTCTCATCGCTCCAAAACCCAGAAGGGAAGTCTTCACCCCTGTTTTTCCGAACCTCCTGTACTGCATGTTTACACCTCCTTCTAGGTCAATTTTAGCATCAAAGGATGATAAAATCTAACGTGTAGGAGGGGATCGGTTTGAGGTTGAAAAAACTCTTTTTGAAGGGTTTCAAATCGTTCGGCAGGCCTTCCCTGATCACCTTCTCCGATCAGATCACCGCCATTGTCGGGCCGAACGGTAGTGGGAAATCCAACATCATAGATGCCATAAAATGGGTCTTTGGAGAGCAATCAAAGAAAGAGCTGCGCGCAAGTGAGAAATTCGACATGATTTTCTCCGGATCGGAGAACCTACCACCCGCTGGTGCCGCATATGTGGAACTCGTCTTTGAAGAGGATGGTGAAGAGATCACAGTTGCCCGCGAATTGAAAAGAACAGGGGAAAATACCTACTATCTGAACGGTAGTCCTGTCAGGCTCAAGGATATAAAAGATCGCTTTGTGGGTACCGGCCTCGGGGTAGACTTCTACTCCATTGTCGGCCAGGGGCAAATAGATAGGGTGGTCAACGCTTCTCCGGAAGAACTGAGACTTCTTCTAGAAGAAGCCGCAGGTATTTCCATCTACAGGGAGAAAAAGAAGGAAACAGAAGCAAACCTGGAGAAAACAAAGGTCAATCTCGACAGGGTAAAGGATGTCCTGTATGAAAGAGAGCGTCAAATGAAGTCACTATATCTCAGGGCGAAGAGGGCAGAGAGGTACAAAGAGTACTCTTCTCAGCTGGAAAAGCTCCAGAAGCTCTACTATGGAAACGTCCTGAAGAGAGAAAAGAAAAAGCTTGAATTCTATCGAGAGGAAGAAGAAAGGACTAACAGGAAGATAAAGGAGATCCAGAAGGAACTTGTAGAGCTCGAGACAAGATGGAGCACTCTGAGGAGTGAATTCGGGGAGATGGATCAGGAAATAGAGAGGTACACAAAACTACTCGAGGACTACAAAAAAAGGCAGAGTGATCTACAGGAGATGAAGAATCTTTACTCTTCAAAGCTTGCGAATAGTGAAAACAGGTACGTGGAGATCTCTACAAGACTCGATGAGCTGGAAAGGAGAAAGAAAGAGTACACAAAAAGACTGGAAGAGATGGAATACATATTCAAGGGGGTAGCAGGTGAGTATGAGCAAAAGTCGAACGAACTCGATTCTCTGGAAAAGGAGAAAGAATCCATCCTTTCAAGGTTCGATGAGAAAGAAAAAGAATTCATGAGACTCAGAGAAGAAGCTTCAAGCATGGAAAAACAGATCCTCAAGATGGAAAACGAGCTCCTCAGGATCGGTGAAAACCTCGAAGACCTGGAAAAGAGAAGGAAGATCACCGAGAATCAAATCTCTGCAAGAAGAAGAGAGCTCGAGGAAAAGAAAGGAGAATTCAGGGAGATATCCAGGCGTGCGGAAGAGTTCGATGAAGAAGAAAGGAAACTCACCGAAGAACTAAAGGTCGTTCGAGAGGGTATTGAAGAAACAGAGAGAAAGATCAGAGAACTCTCTCATGAAATAGAAAACCTGGAAAAGAGAATGAGAGAACTTCAGTTCGAAAAAGAAATGCTGGAAAGGGAAATGAAGGAATACAGAGGTTTTTCCAGAGCGGTGAGGGCCGTTTTCGACGAGAAAGAAAGATTCCCAGGACTCATCGACGTGGTAGCGAACCTTCTCGAAGTGGAAGAGGAGTATTCACTCGCCATCAGTGTCCTTCTCGGTGGGATGTCACAAAACATCGTTGTGAAGGACGTGGACACGGCGAAGATGATCGTTGAGTTCATGAAACAAAACGCATTGGGAAGAGTTACCATACTCCCACTCGACCTGATAGATGGGTCTTTCAGCGGAGTGTCCGGGCTGGAAAAAGAAAGAGGGTTCATCGGTTACGCCGTCGATCTGGTGAAACTTCCTTCTGATCTGGAAGTGCTCTCAGGATTTTTGTTTGGAAATTCCTTCGTTGTGGAGACACTTGACGATGCGATAAGGATGAAAAAGAAGTACCATCTCAACACGAGAATTGCAACACTGGGCGGGGAGCTGATAAGTGGAAGGGGTGCCATCACGGGTGGAAGAGAAGAAAGATCGAGCAACGTTTTCGAGAGGCGAATAAGATTGAAACACGTGGAGCAGGAGATGGAAAAGACAGAAAAAGCGATCCTTGAAAAGAAGGAAGAACTCGCTTCTTTGATGACAGAACAGGAAGACCTGAAAAAACAGGAAACGATCGTCCAGAGGGAACTCTTTGATCTCTCCAAGAAATCTTCTTCAACGAAGACGGTTCTCTCTGAAATACTGAGATCCATAAGCCAGCTGCAGGGCGAAATACAGAATCTCGAAAATCTCCTCGCAGAATACAGAGCAAAGGAGGAAGGTCTGAAAGCAAGAAGAGAGAGGATCTTCAAGGAAATGGACAAGCTGAAAGAGCGCAGAAAATCGCTCCAGGAGGCACTTTCTGAGTATTCCGAGGAACTGGAAAAAGAAAGAAAGATCATCGATGAAATAAACGAAAAGCTCTTCACCCTCAAAGCGGAAGTGGGAAGCCTTCTTGAAACCAAAGAACGTTACGAAAAAGAGATGCAAGACGCAAGGAGAATGATAAAACGTTCTGATGAAGAGATGGAACACCTGAAATCCCAGATGGGAGTACTCGAGGAAGAGATGGAGAAGTACAGACAGGCCATAAGAGAGCACGAACGGGAGATAGAGCACCTCAAAAAAGAAATGGATAGCATATTCGAGACCATGAGACTTCACAGAACGGGAAAAGAGGAGAAGATGAAGGAACTTCAAGAGACAGAAAGAAGAATGAACGATCTGAAAGAAGAGAAGGAAAAACTGAGAAATCACCTCCATCAAGTTGAACTGGCGCTTCAGGAAAGTAGAATGAAAGTGGCAAACATCCTGGGAGAGTTCTCGGGGAATGAAGAAGAGGTGGAAGAGCTCCCCGACGAAAAGCTGGAGGAGATCCACAGATCCATGAAAGATCTTGAGAACAAGATGAAGTACCTTGGCCCGGTGGACCTCACAGCGATAGAAGAGTACGAAAAGCTTCGGGAAGAGTACGAAGAGATCCTGAAACAAAAAGAGGACCTTGAAGAAGCGAAGAGAAAACTCGAGGGGATCATAGAGAAGACAGACCGTGAAGCCGAAAGCCTTCTCTTCGATGTTTATCAGAAGGTGAACGAGAGTTTCAACAGGTTGATCTCACTTCTATTCTTCGGGGGAGAAGGCAGGATCAACATAGTTTCCGAAGCAAAGAGCATTCTCGACGCAGGGTTTGAGATATCCATAAGAAAACCCGGTCGAAGAGATCAAAAGCTGAACCTTCTCTCTGGCGGAGAAAAGGCACTTGTGGGAATCGCTCTACTTTTTGCGTTGATGGAGATAAAGCCAAGTCCCTTCTACGTGCTCGATGAAGTGGATGCTCCCCTCGATGACTACAACGCTGAGAGATTCAAGATGTTGCTAAAGAAGAATGCCAGGCAAACACAGTTCATCGTGATCACTCACAATAAGATCGTCATGGAGGCAGCGGATCTTCTGCACGGTGTAACCATGGTGAATGGCGTGTCCGCCATCGTGCCTGTGGAGGTAGAGAAAATACTGGAGGTGTGATGGTGAAATTTTACGAACAGAAGATCGAAAGCAAAAGAGTTTTCGAAGGAAAGATGATAAGTGTGAGGGTCGATCGTGTAAGACTTCCAAACGGTGAGGAGTCGACCCGTGAGGTAGTGGATCATCCCGGTGCGGTCGTCATCGTCCCGGTTTTGGGAGAGGAAATCATCTTTGTTGAGCAGTACAGATACCCCATTGAGCAAGAGCTTCTTGAACTTCCGGCCGGGAAGATGGATCCTAGAGAATCACCGGAAGAGTGTGCAAAAAGGGAGCTTGAGGAAGAAACAGGTTATCAGGCGAAGAAATTTTCCTATCTGGGAAAGATCTTCACGACGCCCGGCTTCACCACGGAAGTGATACACATATTCGTGGCAGAAGAACTGGAAGAAACTTCCCAGAACACCGATCCAGATGAGTTCATCGAGGTAAAGAAAATTCCTGTGGAGAAGGTGCTGTCTTTGCTCAAGAACGCGGAGATAGAAGATTCAAAGACGATCTGTGCTTTGACCCGATATTTCTTTGTAAAGGGAGTGATAAAATGAAGATCATCGTGAATGGAGAAGAAATCACCGTCGATACGGAGAATGTAAGAACCTTTGGAGAACTTCTGGACCGTGTCAGAGAAGAAAAAGGAAATCTGGTGGTGAAGAAAATTGTGATAAACGATGAGGAGTACTCCCTCACAAGATTGGAAGAGGTAAAACGCCTGGAGATCAGTGACGATATGGAAATAGAGCTCGAACTTGCTCCTCTGAAGGAATTTCTACTCGAAACGATAGAGGAAGTGCTCAGGTACATAGAGAGGGTGAAACCCTTACTTGGGGGAGTAGCAGACGCCGTTATTGCAGGAACCAGCGAGGGATACAGAAGCATAAACGATCTTGCGGAAGGGCTTAACGCCATGGAGAACGTTCGGATGAACACCATCAGAATCACTGGCATCAGTCCGAAAGAGCTGGGTTTGAGTGTGAACGAAGAACATCTTGTACGCATCCTGACGGACTTTGTGAACGCCCTTCAGAGTAAAGATCTTGTGAAGATATCCGATCTCATAGATGGAGAGCTGAAAGACGTTTTCGCTTACTACGAGGAGTTCTTCAAAAAGGTTGAGGATCTTCTCAAAAAAGAGGCATCCTGAGAGGTGAAAAAAAAGGATGAAAGAGAACGCGTATCTTGAGAAGATGATCACGACTGCAAGTCCGGCGAAACTCGTTCAGATGCTCTACGAGAAAGCGATAGAGGTTTTGAAAGAATCGGAAAAACTGCTGGAAGAGAAGAAATTCGTTGAGTTCAGCAAGAAGGTCACACGTGCACAGGACATAATCACAGAACTCAACCTTTCTCTGAACATGGAAAAAGGGGGAACCATCGCCCAGAACCTGAGGGCGCTTTACAACTACATGTTCCAGAGACTGATTGAAGGAAACGTTAAAAAAGACCTGGAGAAGATCAGAGAAGTCGAGGGAATGCTCTCGGAGCTTCTAGAGGTCTGGAAAGAGGCCATGAAGAAGGCAGGAAATGTACCATCTTCCGACAACAAGCGGGGGGGATTGAACCTCATGGGGTGACTATAAAGAAGGCAAGTGAAGTTTCCGCTATCGATCTTGTGAATCTGGTGAACGAGGTGTTCAAGGACTACGCGGTTCCTGTGAACTGGGATGTGTACAACTTCAACCTCGACGTGAGAGAAAATTCCATTTCTCTGGAAGATTCTTTTGTGTTCTTCGAAGAAGAAAAACCGGTGGGTTTTGTTCTGCTGTGTATAAGAAAGGACCGTGGAAGGATAGATTCCATGGGAGTGATAAAGCCAAAGAGGGGAACGGGTCTTGCCGATATGATCTTGAAGCACGCGCTGGAACACCTCGTGTGGAAGGGTGTAAAAAGCGTCGTTCTCGAGGTGGTGTCAACGGATCAAAGGGCAGTCCGATTCTACGAGAAGAACGGCTTCAAAAGAAAAAGACATCTTTACAGCTTCGTTTTAGATAGAATCGTCGATGGAACGGGTGATGTGAGATTCTTCGAAACAGATGAAAAAAGGATCCACATGTACTCTCTGAGGGCAAGAACGGATTTCAACAGGAACCCAAACTGGCAAAGGGAGTGTACAACTCTTCTTCTTGCAGACGGACGCTACAGAATGGAAAGGGCAAGCTGGAAGGACGGAGAGGGGTACCTCGTTTGGGGAAAAACTCCTCAAAGTTCCTTCATCGTCGATGCCTTTGCCCTTCGCGGTAACATGGACGAGTTCATCAGAGAGTGTGTTGATCACGTCCAGAAAGAGAGTAAAAAAAACCTGGTGACCTGTACGGCCGTTCCTGAAGATGATCCACTCTCCCACGCTCTCGAGGCGAATGGCTTTCAGAGGGTGCTCACACAGTACGAGATGGAGCTGAGGCTGGTTTGAAGAAAGCGATACTGTTCGATCTGGATGGCACTATCCTCGACTTCGAGAAGAGTGAAGAAATGGCGTTGAAAAAGACATTCCTGAGCCATGGAATTCCTCTCACCGAGGAACAGGTTTTATTGTACAGGCACATAAACAGAAAATGGTGGGGGATGCTCGCGGAGGGAAGGGCATCGAAAGAATATGTCGTCGTTGCGAGATTCGAAGAGTTTCTAAGGGAACTCGAAGTTTCTCTCGATCCGAAGATTGTGGCAAAAGAGTATCTGGAGTTCCTCTCAGAAGAGGCATACTTTCTCCCAGGGGCGGAGGAGTTTCTTGAAAAGATGAAAAGAAAAAACATCAGAATGGCATCTATAACGAACGGTGTGTACTTTGTTCAAAAAAAGAGGAGCAGGAAGCTCAAACTCGAAAGATTCTTCGAGTTCGTTCTCACCTCTGAAGAGGCAGGCTTTGAAAAACCCGATCCCAGGATCTTTCAGGTGGCGCTCGAAAGGATGAGATTGAAAAAAGAAGATGCCCTCTATGTGGGAGATGATCTCAAGAGTGATCTCGAGGGTGCAAAAAATGCCGGTATCGATTTCATTTTCTTCTCACCCCGGGGTGATGTCTCGACGAAATTCCCTGTTGCGAAAAGCTTCGAAGAGCTAGAAAGAATCATGGAGGAACTTTTGTGAAATTTTACGCAGAAGTAATGTACTTGATCATTGAAATGATACTTGCATTATTGTACAAATATACAAGGAAGGTGAGAGAATGGAAATCGTGGAAATCTTCAAGGCACTATCGTGCAAGTGGAGGGTGAAGATACTCAAAGAGATCGCACAGAAAGATCTCTGTATGCGTGAGCTGGAAGCGACAGAACATCTTGATCTATCAACACTTTCCAGGCATATCTCCATCCTAAAAAGAGCGAGATTGATGGACGTGATCTGTGAAGGAAAGAGAAAGAAGCTGGTTCTGAAAGATCCCCGAATTCTGGAACTCATAGGATTTGCGGAGAAGATAGCCGAAGGGAGGGAATAAAACGTGGCAAAGAACTGGTATCCAGTGATCGATTGCGGTAAGTGCACCGGATGTCTGACCTGTGTGAACTTCTGTCCGCACGGTGTTTACACGACCGAAAATGGAAAACCACGGGTTTCAAATCCGGACGCGTGTGTGAGTTGAACGTTGATGGGTAAGAGGGCGCTTCTCATGTGTGTCTGTCACGGAGTAAAAAGACCCCCGCCGGGCGGCAGGGTATTATACCTTCAAAATTTCCTTTATGTCCTTTTCGGGTTCTGAAATCGTCTTCAGTCCGAACTCCGTGGTGAGCACTTTCAGGATGTCTTCGTTCACCCAAGCAGGTAGAACGGGTCCGACGTAGATGTTCTTCAGACCGAGCGCAAGAAGCGTCCACAGAATCGCAATCGCCTTTTGCTCCATCCAGGTGAGTACGAGTGTGAGCGGAAGTTCTGTGACCGGAACACCGAAGGTTTTTGCGAGTGCCTCGGCGATCTCTATGGCTACGATTGTATCGTTGCACTGTCCCACATCGATGAGCCTTGGGATCCCCTCTATGTCTCCGAGATCGAGATCGTTTATCCTGAATTTTCCACAAGCAAGGGTAATCACAACCGTTTCCTTTGGGAGCTTCTGTACGAACTCTCTGTAGTATTCGTTCCTCTTGAATGGAACGTCACAACCACCGACGACCAGAAAGTGCTTTATTTTTCCTTCCTCGACAAGAGTCTTTATCCTGTCGGCAAGAGAAACCACAACGGACGTGGAGTATCCCGTTCTGAACCTGTAGGCACCCGGTTTTTCCTCTAGATCGGGAAGACTCTTTGCCTTTTCTATCACCTCGGAGTAATCATACCCTTCTATGTGTTTCACTCCGGGGAGTCTTGCTATGCTCGTTGTGAACATCCTGTCCCTGTAAGAGTCACTCGGAATCAACACGCAGTTCGATGTTCCAAGGATGGCGACTGGATACTCTGCAAAGAGTTTCCTCTGATCGTACCAAGCCTTTCCGAGGTTTCCCACAAGGTTCCTGTACTTTCTCAGGCCGGGATACCCGTGCGCTGGAAGCATTTCAGAATGTGTGTACACGTAGACGTTGGTCCCTTCCACCTGCTTCAAAAGTTCTTCTAGGGCTTTCAGGTTGTGTCCTGTTACGATGATACCCTTTCCTCTCTTTGTTCCCGTTTCCACTTCAACAGGTGTGGGTTCTCCGTAGGTTTCAATGTGGGCTTTCTTGAGGAGTTTCATCGCTTTGAGATTCATTCTCCCCGCTTCGAGGGCGTATTCAACGAAGGACTCCACATCGAAGTTCACGTTGGTTAGGGTGCTGTAGAGTGCTTCATCCAAGAAGCCTGCGATCTCGGGATCGTCGTAACCGAGTTCCCTCGCATGGTAGTAGTAGGCGGATATCCCCTTTATGGTGAATATGAGGTTGTCCTGAAGTCTTGCAAGTGTGGGACTTTTTCCACAGACTCCGTACTCAGTACAACCCACACCCTTTGCCGTTTGTGAACACTGATAGCAGAACATCTGCATGTTTTCCACCTCCTTTTGTTAAAGCTTTCACGTAGATTATAATTAGGTTATGATAATTCTGTCTGTAACAATTGTTACGGGGGTGGAAAGATGGAACTAGAAAAACTCTTGCGATGTGGACAGGTGCTCACTTACAGAGAAGGAGAAATCGTCAGATATCAGGGAGATCCAATGGATGAGGTTTTGATACTTCTAGAGGGAGTCCTCAGAACAGAGTACGTCTCTGAAAATGGAAAGGTTCTTGAGGTAGATACGATAAAACCCGTTCAGATTGTAGCATCGGGTTTGGTGTTTTCTGGAGATCCTCGGTTTCCTGTGAATGTAACAGCGGGTAGCGAAGCGAAAATTTTGACAGTGCCAAAAGACAGATTCCTAGAGCTCCTTATGGAGGATAGAGAGTTTTTGATCTTTTTTCTGGAAGATATCTCGGAACACTTCAGGATTCTCTCAGAAAAGCTCTTCTTTCTCATCACGAAGACTCTGAAGGAGAAAGTAGTTCACTACCTCGTTCATCACATGAACGAAAATGGAGAGGTGGTGCTTCCCGTTAGTGTTGAAGAGCTCTCTAGAATTTTCGGATGTGCTCGTCCTGCCCTGTCAAGAGTGTTCCAGGAGCTCACAAGAGAGGGGTACATAGAGAAAAGAGGAAGAAGAATCAGGATTCTGAGGAATCCGCTTGAAGATGGTAAAATTCAGTAGGATCGTAAGAAGAGGGTGATAGGATCAGGGGGATCGTTCTTTTTCTATTATTCTCTTCTGTTTTGATTTTTTCTCATCCCCTGAAAATAGCTCTCGACGAAGACTACGCTCCTTTCTCTTTCCACGACGAGAGAGGAAACCTTGTTGGTATCTCTGTTGATCTCTGGAAGCTCTTCTCAGAAAAAACAGGGATAGAGGTAGAGCTCATCCCTGAAAAGTGGCATCTGGCTCAGCAAATGGTCCTTGAAGGACAGGTGGATGCCATCGACCAGATCTTCAAAACCCCAGAAAGAGGAAAGTTACTTTCTTTTTCCAAGCCCGTTTTCGAAATGAGATCTTGCGTGTTTTTCAGGAAAGATCTTCCTATAAAGAACTTCTCCGACCTTTCTTCCTACGTTGTTGGCGCCCTCATGGGAGAAGGTATGATAGATTCTCTGAAAGAAAAGAATCCGGATGTGAAGCTTGAGCTCTTCGAGAATTATTCCTCGATGATGAAGGCGATAAAGGACGGAAAACTCACCGTGTTTCTCGGAGATGATCTGGTGGTAAGGTACTATCTCGCAAAGGAAGGGATTCTCTCCAACTTTACAACGCTTCATCTTGGGAAAAACTATCTCCACGTGGCTGTTTTGAAGGGGAACGAGAGTGTACTGAATCTCATAAATTCTGGCCTTTCGCTCATATCCGATGACGAAAAACGGAGAATCATAAGGAACTACGTGCCACTTATCACGGTAACACCACCGTGGCTTTTCAGAGTGGCCTTTTACAGCCTCTCTTTCTTTGTGATCGCCCTTGGGATGGCCATTTCTTTCATCTACCTTCTTCGCAAAAAGGTGGAAGAGAAGACCTTTCAACTGAGATCGGCCAACGAGGAATTGAGAGTCCAGAACGAGGAGATAGAGGCACTTTATCAGGAGGTGTCCGCAAGTCAGGAAGAGATAGAAAGGCTCTACAATGAAATCAGAGAGCTCAACGATAGGTTCAGAAACTCGATCGAGGAGTTTTCGAAATTGGTTTTCATCGAAGATACTCCAAGGTTTGCCTCCGAGCTGGTGGAGATCATAAAAGATCTGCTCGAGGTAAAAAGTGTGAAAGTGATTCTCGACAGAGAGGAGGCTGGAGAGGCAACCGGAGAAGTTTTCGAGATCTCTCACTCGAATGAAAAGCACGGTCTTGTCGTGGTAGAGGGTGATCTCGATGAGACTGAAAAGGAAGTTCTTCGGGCGTTTTTGAATATCGTCTCCGCCATTCACACTTACAGAGATCTGGTGAGAAAGGAAAAGAAGCTCTACAGAGACATCGTGAAAACGTGGGTGAGGGTTCTCGAGTACTACGATTACTATACAAAAGGCCACTCCGAAGAGGTAGCATACTACGTAGTGAAGATCGGAAGAATGTTCAAGATGGATGGTGAAAAACTAAAAAAACTCTACTGGGCTGGCCTTCTCCACGACATCGGGAAGATATACGTACCTCAAGTTATTCTGAACAAAACAGGCAAGCTCAACGAGCGCGAATTCGATGTGATAAAGATACATCCTGTGAAAGGGTATGAGCTGGTCAAGGAGATAGAAGGCTTCGAAGATGTGGCGCTCTGGATAAGACACCACCACGAAAGATGGGATGGAAGGGGATACCCCGACGGCTTAAAAGGGGAAGAGATCGAACTTGAAGCACGTATGCTGTGCGTGGCGGACTCCTATCAGGCGATGAGGAGTGACAGACCTTACAGGAAAGGAAAAACCGTCGAAGAGGCTATCCAGGAGCTTCTCAGAAACGCTGGGAAACAGTTCGATCCTATGATTGTTGAGAAGTTCGTTGAATTCCTGAGAGAAGGGGGAGATCTTGGAACTGGGCATCAGGGGTAAGAAATCGCTTATTCTTGCAGGAAGCAGAGGAATAGGAAGGGCAATCGTGGACGTTCTGAAAGAAGAGGGTGCTATTGTCATGATCCGTGCGAGGAACGAAAATCTACTGAAGAGGGCGGGACACAACTACGTGGTCTGTGACCTGAAAAGAGAACCGGACAAGCTTTTCGAAGATGTAAAAGAGGTGGACATACTGGTTCTGAACATGGAAGGTCCTAAACCAGGATATTTTGATGATGAGGATTTCAGAGATGCCATCATGAGGAACTATCTTCCCAAAATGAAAGAAAAACGTTGGAGCAGGATTGTTGCCATCACGTCCTTTTCTGTGATTTCTCCTCTGGAAACCCTCCACACCTCGAATTCTACAAGAATGGCCCTCACCAGCTTTTGGAAACACTTTCTTTCGAAGTGACGCCGTATAACATCACAGTGAATTGTGTCGCACCGGGCTGGACAGAAACGGAGTGGAATCACAAATTCCTATGAGGAGAATGACAAAAGCAGAGGAAATAGCGAACGTAGTGGTTCTTCTCTGTTCTGAAAAGGCATCCTATGTAACTAATTTCCGCTGTAAAAATAAAGAGGAGCAGGCGCCCCTCATCCAAGTACTTTTCTCCAGACAACGGGTATCTCAGGCAGGAACTTGATAGGGATCCTCGGATGGTACGGTACAACCCTGACGGCGTAGAACCATCCTGGAGATCCGAGATGACCGAGTACACCGTTCACGTAAGTGTATACGTAGGTGTCTTCTTCTTTCCTGTATTTTCTGATCTGGATGGCTTTCCATACTTCGAGGTCTTCCATGCTTTCTCCTCTTCCAATGAGAAGCTCCACGATCACTTCTTCTGGGGTGAGTTCACCGAGCCTCACAGTTATTTCCACACTCTTTGTATCCTCGAGAACAATACGCTCTATCGATACTCTGCTCCAGTTGTGGAGAATTTTTTCCTTCCACGCACCCAGTTTCTTCGCGTTCTCTTTCTTGCCGAGCCATTCTCCGTTCACAAGACCCCTTATGTAAAACTTCTCCGTGTATTCTTTAAGCATTCTGGTAGTGCTGAACCTGGGTGCAACACTCTTTATGCTCTCTTTCATCATGAAAATCCATTTTTCCCTGTTTCCATAGTAGGTTGGAATGATTTCATTTTCGAGAAGATCATAAAGTGCTTCTGCGTCTTTGGGATCGTCCGCTTCTGTTTCTGGGAGTACGCTCTCGTCTCCTATCACCCAACCGTTTCTGCCGTTGTACCCCTCGACCCACCATCCATCGTAGACACTCGCGTTCAGGACACCGTTGGCCGCTGCTTTCATACCGCTTGTTCCACTCGCCTCCATGGGCCTTCTTGGGTTGTTTAGCCACACATCAACTCCTGCCACCATGAAGCGCGCCATTCCTATGTCATAGTTTTCCAGCACGATAATTTTGTTTTTGAACTCTGGCATCTGTGAAACCTCGTAGACGCGCCTCAAAAATTCTTTCCCTGCATCATCCTCTGGATGAGCCTTTCCTGCGTAGACTATGTATACGGGTCTTTCCGGGTTGTTAAGGATCTTTTTGAGCCTTTCCAGATCGCTGAGGAGAAGAACTGCCCGTTTGTAGGTGGCAAATCTTCTTGCAAAACCTATGATGAGCGAGTTCTCGTCGATGTCTGGAGCACTCTCATCGATGCCCAGTCTTTTGTTTCTTCTTTCGATCGATTCTCTTATATAGTCGATGAACCTCTTCTTTGCTTTCAAATGAGCTTCCCAAACCTCCTCGTCAGGAATCCTATCGATACCGTACCATATGCCTTCAAGATCGGTGTGCTCTCTCCAGACCTTTCCGAGATACCTGTCGTACAGCTTCCTCATCTCATGGTGAACCCAGGTTCTCATGTGAACGCCGTTCGTTATTCCCTCGATCGGTATCTCCTCTACAGGAACACCCTGCCATACGTTTTTGAACATCCTTCTGGAAACATCTGCATGCAGTTTGCTGACACCGTTTGTGAAAGAAGACGTTCTCAGTGCCAGGTAGGTCATGTTGAAACTGCCTGTTTCATCTTTTCCAAGATTCATGAGGGTGTTGCTCTCCCCGAATCCTTCAAAGAATTTCGAGAGCTTTCTCTCCAAGAAATCGAAGGGGAATCTGTCGTGACCGGCTGGAACGGGTGTGTGCGTTGTAAACACGGTCGTCTGTCTTACGATCTCGAGGGCCTCCGTGAAAGAAAATCCCTCTTCCATATAACTTTTTATCCTCTCGAGCGAGGAGAACGCCGGATGGCCTTCGTTCAAATGGATAACTCCCGGTCTTACGTTCAATGCTTTGAGAAGTTTCATGCCACCGATTCCAAGGAGTATCTCCTGTGAAAGCCTCACATCAGGTTCTGGATTGTAGAGATAGTCACATATCTTTCTGTGTTGCTCTTCGTTCTCCTCGAAGTCCGTGTCAAGCAGGTACAGACTCACTCTTCCCACCCTTACTTCAAAAGCACGAGCCTTCACCGTAGCGTCGCCAAGAGGAACCTCTATAATTACCTGATTCCCCCTCTCATCTTTTAGGGGTTTCATAGGCAGATCTTCGGGATTGTAATCGGGGAAGATCTCTACCTGCTTCCCATTCTTGTCGATCTGCTGGGAGAAGTACCCATGTTTGTAGAGAAGGCCTATAGCGATCAGCGGGAGTCCCAGATCGCTTGCGGATTTGAGATGGTCTCCCGCGAGGATCCCGAGTCCACCAGAATAGATCGGAAGGGCTTTTGTCAAACCGTACTCCATACACATGTAAACGATCTTCTCGTTCCATTCAGGATAGTTCACATTGAACCAGGTGTCTTCCTTTTCCATGTAATCTTTGAATCTCTCCAACGTGAGTTCGTAGAGTGATACGAAATCATCATCTTTGGAAAGTTCTTCCAGACGTTCTTCTGGCACTTCCTTCAGTATTTTAACGGGATTTCTGTGTTCTTCCCATTTGCCGGGATCGATCTTTCTCCAGAGTCTCTGAGCAGGTCTGGACCAGCTCCACCAGAGGTTGTAAGCGAGTTCTTCCAGATTTTTCAGATTCTCCGGGAGATTTTTCAGCACAATTTTCTCCTCCTCTCGAAGAGGTTTCTTTCAGAAGTATTCTACGTTGATTATAAGATGGTGTCAATTAAAAAATATTCCCGTCAACATTCTTAATAGAAATTTTAAACTAGGTGGGACAAAATGGAGGGAATTCAGAAACCTGCCACTTCGTAGAACTTGTAGGCTATCTCGTGTGTTCTCTTTTTCAGTTCCTCGAGATTCCCGTGGAACATCTTCCAGAGGATCTTCGTGGTGTACACAAGTGAGAACTTTGAGAGCATGTTCCTGAGCTCTTCCGTGTTTTCGCCCGGCACTTTCACCATGGTGGCCTCAAGCCACTCCTCGTATATTCCAATTGAAAGGCCTTTCGATTCGTCTATGAGAGAGTTTATGGAAGAGATGAGGTCATAGAGGTGAAAGTACCTGGCAAGCTGTGAGATAAGCTTTTTGTCCACGTCCCAGTTCAATTCAGCTGGAACGGGTTCGTAATATGAGAAGAAAATTGTTCCATTTGGAAAATCCGCTGAAGAGATCTCGAGTTCCCTTTCCATGAAGGCCTTGTTGTCGTAGTAACTCATCATGAAAACGGGTACTTTCTTCATCAGTACTCTCAGATCTTCCGGGTGAACTCTGGCGCTTCCGATCTTCATGTTAAGGTTGAGCGAGATCTTCTTTGGCCTGACAAAAAAGTCGAGTCCCTTGTGGATTATGTGCGTCATTTTCCAGCCTCCCTGTACCACTCGATCAGATCTTCAAAGATCTTTTTCGACAGATCCATACCTGCTTCGCTCAAAAAAATTCTACCATCTTTCATCTTCACATAACAAGAATACCTTTTTCGTAACTTCTTCACCAGAGACATCAGTTTTTCCACGCGCCTCAATTCCACTCCTTCTTTTAGTCTCAGCCCCATGAAAAGTGTTTCCAGTGCCTCTTCCTTCTCCGTGTTTTCGTGTTTGTAATCGTACGGAAAAGTTCCTTCTTTCACCATTCTTGTGTATGCGAAAAGATCGGAAACGTTGGTGTAGCGAAATCTTCCAAGGTGGCCACCCGCGGAAGGGCCCAGTCCCAGGTAGTCCCGGTTTCTCCAGTAAAAGAGGTTGTGCTTCGACTCATTTCCCGGTTTGGCGAAGTTCGAGATCTCGTACCTCACAAAACTTTTGAATTTCAAAAATTCAACGAACATATCGTGCCTTCTTTCTACTTCTTCGGCCTCTGGGAGGGTTACAAGACCTTTTTTGAGAAGATTGTGAAGGA
Source organism: Thermotoga sp. (assembly GCF_021162145.1). NCBI lineage: Bacteria > Thermotogati > Thermotogota > Thermotogae > Thermotogales > Thermotogaceae > Thermotoga > Thermotoga sp. Next base: position 17,958 of record NZ_JAGGZH010000044.1, on the reverse strand, counting down.
GCGTGTTTTCGTCCACTTCAAGGAAGTAGAGAGACACATGCTGTGGGGTGAACTCTTCGATGAATCTCAGATTTTTCTTCAGCGTCTCGTTCGTCTCACACGGAAGGCCGAGTATGAAGTCGAAGTTGACGTTCTCGAACTCTTTCAATATCAAACGTGCTTTTTCCCTGAGAGTCTTTTCATTGTAAAGCCTTCCTATTTTCTTCAAAACGACATCATCACAGGCCTGAACACCCAGGCTTATTCTGTTCACTCCCATTGCTTTGTAGGATCTCAGTTTCTCTCGATCAATGGACTCCGGGTTGACCTCGACCGTTATTTCGGAGGGCGAAAATCTGTGGGACTTTTTTTCCAAGAAATCGATCACTTTTTCAGGAAAAAAGGGAGAAACAATGGAAGGAGTTCCTCCTCCGAAGTAGACTGTTTCTATCTCGCTTTCTTGAAGTACACGTTCGTAAAGTTCTATTTCCTTGAACAGACAGGAAAAGTATTCTTCAAAGTCTTCGGAAACAACGGAGTAGAAGTCACAGTAGATGCACTTATTCTTGCAAAAAGGGATGTGAACGTAGACTGCCAGTTTCATAATTTTTTGCTTTCGATCACCTCTTTGAGTTTGTCGAAGTTCACCCTGTACCTGTAAAGGGATGTTCTGTCAGCTTTTCTTGTGGATTCCTGGTTTCTTTTTCTGAGCTCACATAGAGTACTGTGGCATCTATGCCGCCTGGCCGGTTCCAGATACTATGACCACTTCTCTCGGATCAACGTTCAACTCCTCTAGACCCTTCATCAGGGCCGTTCTTATTCCAGAGTTTCCACACTCGGGCACCACACGATGTCTTTGCTGATGTATTCGCCGAGTCTCATTTCACATCACCTCCGAGATGCTCTTTCTCAGTTCCTCTACAGAAAACTGAAGTCCACTGTACTTCAGTATTCTGTCTTTTATGTGGAAACCGGTCACCTGGCAAATCAGATTCCAAACTGTTCGGTCGCATTTTCCTCTATCACGGTCTTTTCTGCCTTTTCGAGGTACTCTACCACAGAATCGTCGAGTGGCCAGACCTGTGAAAAGTGCAATCTGAGTCTTTCCCCACCACTCTCACACTTATGTCGAAATCTTCGATCATGTGGCCAAATTCATCGTGCTCATCGCTGTCCACTCGCGCCAGTCCTTCGCCGTATCCCGTACTCCCCGTGGAGAGATATCATCCTCGGTTATGGCGTACCTGATGTAACCTTTTGCTGCCTTTATGAAATGTTTTTTGATGGTCAGCTTACTCAGATCGAACTCGGGAAGGTTGTAGAACAGATCAACCAGGTACTGATCTGTCAGGACGAAAACGGGTGCCACGTTGAAGGCTCTCTGGGTCAAATAGAAGACCTCTTCTATATTTTCCGGTGTGTAGATGACCTTGAGAAACTCTCCGTTCCCAGCGTAGAGTACAAGATTCAAATCTCCCTGCTCTGCTCTTGTGAGAAGGCCCGTCACGGTGCCTTGATCATTCCAGCAAAGCTCAAGCCCTCTTCCATGAGGGCAAAGTTTCCACCGGAGGTGAGAGCGAGACCACACGTTCCCGCATACCAGGCACCTAATTACTATGTTCATCGCGGCGATCTCGTCTTCTGCTTGTTTTTGTGTTGAGCAAGAAACACCAAAACAGATGTTGAGGGAGACATGAGGTAAGAAGAAACAAAATTGCAACCACCGGCGATTGCACCCAGTCCCACCGCATCAGCCTCATTCAAAAGAATTTCCTCCCTTATGGAGGGTGATTTTTTTCAGCGACGAAATCTATCTTACCTGACAGCTTAAGACCTCTTTTGTATCCCTCCACAGCTTTTCCCCAACCACAGGTGTCTTTCCTGTAATGTGATTTTTCAATCTTTTCGTTGTACCTTTTCCAAGAGGAACGAGAATGTCTATTCTGTCAATGAACGCACGCTCTCTCCTCGAGGAGACCCTGATCTCAGTGGTGCTGTTTCCGCCTCTCACGTGGGGCATGCACTCCTTAGTGGCAAACACGTGGAATCCATAGTTCTTTAGAATGCGCGCGAGAACATGCTCAACTGTTTGAATACCTTGCCCTGCTTCTCCACCCAAACCAACGCTCGCGTCTTTCATTCTTTCTTTTTGAATTTGTTCTTATAAAGAAGATCATCGGCTTTTCCAAGAACTTTTTCTATGGGTACAAAACCGTCTATCTCTTCGTATCCGAAAGAAAAGTTCAGCTCGAAGGGAAGATCCAGTTTTTTCAGATTCTCTTTCAATCTTTTCAGAACATCGTGGACACTTTCTTTATCGCTCTCTGTGAGAACCAGGAGAAACTCATCCCCACCGTATCTGAAAACAAGGTCTGATTCTCGAACCGTTTCCCTCAAGGCCTTTACAAATCTCTTGAGAGCCTTGTCTCCCATGAGGTGGCCGTAGGTGTCGTTTATCGTCTTGAGACCATCCACATCCAGTATCACTAGAACAGACTTTCTCTGATACCTTCTCAGCCATGCCATGTGGGAGAAGATCCACTCGTTGAAGTAGTGTCTTGTGTAAGCACCGGTTAAGGGATCCCTCATCGCCATTTCCCGGTACTTCTTGTGTAACTGATATTCTCTGAGGTACAGGTATACTACCTCGCCAAAAGTATTGAGGACACCGAAGATGGAAGGTGGGATCTTTGTCTTTGAGGCAAATACCAAACGGTAGAGTGGGGAGTCTTCTCCTCTTAGTTGAATGGCTACATAGTGGGTGCCTTCTCTTTGGATCTCCTCTATCTTTTCCGCCGTCTCTTTGAAATCGAACGCGGGTGTTTTCTTCAGACCAATAGAAAAGACAGCGATATTTCCTTTGAAAACAGCCCCTCCTGAGAAGATCTCGCTTGCCTCTATCATTTTTTGGAGTGATTCTTTCAAGAAATCTTCAATAGACACCTGCTTTCTGAAAAGAAGCAAGAGTGTGAGAATCGTGCTTATAATCTTTTGAAAATGATGTTCACTTTCCAGAGATTTTTTCAAAAGAAAGTAGGTGTTCGCTAGGCTTCCAAGAAGCTTGAGAGTCTTTTTCGAGAGCTCCGAAAACTGACTATGTGGAGAATCGAGTGCGATGCTTCCAAGGAACTCATCCCCCGCAAATAGGCCAACAACGAGACTCTTTTTCGTACCCTGGAGGATCTTCAGGAAAAACCTCTCCATGTCCTCTGGAAAAAGGCTTCTGACGTATTCCAGAAAATTTATTTCGACGGGTTCCCTTCCTGCACGAAACAAGTATCTTGCGGGAAATCTTCTTCCGTGGAGATCCATCGTGTGTCCCTTCAACGCAACGAAGATCCAGTCCCCTTCACTCGTGATGCGTGACACGCTTCCCTTTTTCGCTTCGGGTACCACGGACATGGCAATGTCCAGGATCGTTTGAAAAAAATCTTCTTCTAACATGTTCGGATCGAGTCTGGACAGGCTTTCCACGATAGTGTTGAATCTCTTTTCGAGCTGTGAATAGTTTTTCGTTCGCTTTGTTATGAAAAAGAAAAGAAAAGCGGCAAACCCGAGCGCCGCCATAGAAAAGAAGAACAACACGTGCACCGTTTCATCTCCTCACAGCTCCAACGACTCACCGGGCTCCAGTATCACGCACTTGACACCTTCTTCTTCCGCTTTTTTCTTGAAAAGCTTCACGTCGGCGAATATGATTTCCCAGGTCCCGTAGTGTATGGGTACTACCTTCCTGGGTTTTATCATCGAAACTGCCCTGACGGCATCCTCTACGTCCATGACAAAGTTTCCACCGATGGGAAGGAACGCAACGTCCACGTTTTCCTCCCTCAGGAGTTCCATATCTTTCGTCAGACCGGTGTCCCCTGCGTGGTACACCTTCTTTCCTTCCGTCGTGACGAGAAAGCCACCGGGATTTCCTCCGTAGATCATACTTTCTCCATCCAGTATTCCAGATCCGTGAAGAGCGGGTGTCATTTTCACCTTCCCAAAGTCGAATAGATAACTCCCTCCAATGTGCATGGCATGAGTCTTCGCACCTTTCTTGCCGAGATACTGGCAGATCTCGTAGTTGGAGATCACCGTGGCGTCGCTTTCCTTCGCTATCTCCAAAGCGTCTCCGAGATGGTCACCATGCCCGTGGGTCACTAGAATGTAGTCTATCTTCGGAAGGTCTTTCAGCTTTACAGGACACACTGGATTTCCCGTTATGAAGGGATCGATGATGATGTTCTTTTCTCCTTCTATCAGTACAGTTGCGTGCCCGAGAAATGTAATCTTCATTCTACCACCCCCTTCTCAAATTATACTCTTTTTTGAAATTAACGATTGAGGGAAAACAAGAAAGTTTTTCCTTTTATTAACTGGAGTTTTTTCTTCTATGATGTTAGAATTGTTTTGCGCAAATCCTTTCTGGGAGGTGAGCATCGAGTGGAAGGTACCAGTCTTCCCCCGTAGTAATAAAGGCAGGGAGGTGTGAAGATGAAGGTCAGAGTAGAGATCGATCTTCGGGAACTGATCGAAAAGGGTGACTTCAAAACGTTGAAGAGAGTCCTAGAACAACAGGATCCCGCCGATGTGGAGGAGATGATCGAAAAACTCCCACCTGACTTGAAGGTGATAGTCTTCAGGCTCCTTCCCAAAGACAAGGCGGCCGAAGTTTTCAGTGAGCTTGAACCTGATGATCAGATGGAACTCATAAAGCTCTTCAGAGAGGAGCGTTTGAAAGAGATTTTCGAGTCCATGGACCCAGACGACAGAGTGGAGTTACTCGAAGAGATGCCAGCGAACGTGGTGAAAAAGCTTCTCTCTTATCTCTCGCCTCAGGAGCGTGAAGAGTTACTCTACATTCTCAACTATCCGGAGGACTCCGCGGCAAGACTTGCTACCACCGAATATGTGGAGCTCTTCGAAGACATAACAGTTCAGGAAGCACTGGACAAGGTGAGAAAAGAGGGAAAGAAAAAAGAGAACATCTACTCCCTCATGGTGATAGACAGGACAAGGAAGCTTAAGGGAACCGTTGAACTCAGAGACCTGATTGTCGCCGAACCAGGTCAGAAGGTATCTGAGATCATGAAGAAAGATCCCGTGTTTGTCCATGCCACCGACGACCAGGAAATCGCAGCAGAGATCATGAAGAAGTACGACCTGATCATACTACCGGTGGTCGACAGCGAAGAGAGGCTGATAGGCGTGATCACCTTCGACGACATCGTGGACGTCATCGAAGAAGAGGCAACAGAAGATATCCAGAAGATGGCCTCTATGAGCGCCACCTACACGTCTTATTTCCACACTCCTACATGGAAGTTGATCCTCAAAAGGTCCCCATGGCTCGTTGTGTTGCTTCTCCTTGAGAGTGTAAACGCTAGCGTTATCTCGAGTTACAAAGAGTTTCTCGCTTCGATACCGGTGATAGCGGCCTTCATTCCCACTATGATTGATTCTGCTGGAAACACGGGTACCCAGGTGTCGGCGCTCATGATAAGGAGTTTTACTCTGAATGAAATAGCTATGAAAGACTGGTGGAAAGTTCTGTTGAGGGAATCGATGATTGGTTCCACTCTGGGTCTGATTCTCGCAGGTGTATTGTACCTGAGAGCTTTCCTAATCTCCACCGATCCCACTTTGAACTTCGCTGTTGCAACAGCCCTTCTTGTGCTGATACTGTATGCGAACGTGATGGGAGCTCTCCTGCCGTTCATTGCCCGGGTTTTCAGGATAGACCCGGCCTTCATGGCAGGACCTCTTCTCACCACGATCGTCGACGTGACCGGGATCATGATATACTTCTACGTGGTTCACAGTTTCTTAACGTGAAGAGGGAAGAGAATGGTCAAATTTTTGATCAAAATCGGTTTGTTAGTAGTTTCTTTCGTAGTGTTCTTTTCCAACGCCCTCCTCGGGCTATTTTTCTTTTTCCTCCTCTCACTGCCTCTGGTGAGGAACGCCGTTCTTGGAAGATTGCCAGTGAAACTGAAAAGGAACGTCACCGGCAGGATCTTCACTTACGAGTACAGAGAAGGCCTGAAAATGGACATCTACTATCCGTCTATGAAGAGGGAAAAGTATCCGTTCGTTCTCTTTGCACACGGAGGTGGATGGATCTCCGGTTACAGAAGGCAGCCCAACAACGTTTCGTGGTACAGGTTTTTGAACGCCAGCGGCTTTGCTGTGGCAACCTTTGATTACAGGTACGGTTATCTTCACTTCGTTGAGGATATTCTGGAAGATTTAAAAAGTGCCATCATCTTCCTGAACAACAACAGAGAGAAGTTGAAGATGAAAACCCTTAACCTTATGGGACTTTCCGCTGGTGGACATCTGGTTCTGTACCACGCCATGAGAGCTTCGAAGGAAGGAAAGAGGGATTTCGATGGTCATGTGGTTGTATGGTACGCCCCGGGCGATCTACTCGACCTGTGGAGCATGGAAACAACCTCTCTTTTTGCAAGGTTTTCTGTTGCAACCACGCTAAAGGGTTCTCCCTTAAGAAAGCGAGAAGACTATGAGTTCTATTCACCTGTGCGCTGGGTAACTCCGGAAGCACCTCCCACCATGCTGGTTCATGGTATGAAGGACGATGTCGTTCCCTACATTTCTTCTGTTAAAATGTACAAAAAGCTCAGAGAGAACGGCGCTGTGGCGAAGCTGAAACTTCATCCAAAGGGAAGACACGGTTTCGAATTCGTCCTGAAGGATCCTCTAACTGTGAGGTTTATCTACGAAACTGTTTCCTTCCTGAAGAGGTGAGTAGGAGTGTTCGACGATGTGAAAATGCCCTCCGAGTATTCCGTGGGATACGTTCACAGGGGAAAGAAAATACGCGTTTCCATCCTGAAGTTCGATTCAACCTATTCCAGAGCAACGAAGGGCACGGATCCCGTAGAGGTGTACATTTTTTCCCCGAAAAGAAGAAAACAAGGTTCGGTGATGATACTTCAGGGGCTTGGAAGTCAAAACGTACTGTATCTCATCTGGATGGCACACTATCTTTCCAAAAGAGGAATAGAGGCGATACTTCCGGTCCTTCCAGGGAATTTCACACGCGTCGCCAGTAGCTCTGTGAGTGGGAAAGACTACTTTTCCTCCGACCTAGACAAGATGACCAGATTCTGGGAGCATGCGGTTGTGGACCTGCTGAGTCTCATGGAATTTTTGAAGGCAAGAAAAATGTGGCACGGGAGAAACTGTCTCTTTGGATACTGCCTTGGGGGAATGATCGCTGTTCTGCTCAACGCTCTGAGCAGTGATTTTAAAAAGACGGTGATCATGATGGCAGGAGGAGACTTTGCCACTCTGTTCTGGAAATCTCCCACTCTGTCTTTTGTGAGACGAGAACTGAAGAGCGGAAAAGAAACAAAACACAGAATGGCGAGTGAAGAGGAATTCCATAGCATTTACCAGAGGGATGTGAAGAAACTGGATGAATTTTCATCCGTTCAGGAAATGCTTTCTTCCGATATTCATCCTCTTTTGAAGATCGATCCCCTTGCCTACGCGAAGTTCGTGGACACCTCCAGGATAGTCATGATGGAAGCTATGTTCGACAGAGCCCTCCCGAAAAGCACACGGGACATTCTCTGGGAACATCTGGGAAAGCCTAAGAGGATAAAAATTCCCTCAAGTCATGTGAGCTGGCTTCCCTTTCAGATACTTATTGCCCGGTACGTGATGAAGCTCGTCAAAAAGCAAAGCATGGAGAATTGAAAGATTCACCCTCTCACTCATCTTCACACGCCACACATTGGTAGGCTCAGGCTCTCCACAGATGTCAACTCCCAGGATCTTTCTTTTTGGTATGCTTCGAATCACGTTGAGAAGCTCGTTCAGGCAAATCTTTCCCGAGTCCCATTTCGTTGCACCCACGTTCAGCACGTCCTTGTCGACACTCAGGTAAATCCGGTACCTTCCCGAAAGTTTCAATATCTTTTCTGGATCGGGATCTGAAAAGAAGATTCTGTGTATCTTTTCCTGTTTTTGGGCTCCTACCACAACTGCTCTGATCAAATTTTTCAGCTTCAAAGCCTTTTTAAGCCAGCTGTCACAGCTAAGCACCTCACTACTTTTTGCATCGAGATGTCGATCGAAAACGATGAGAACAAATGGCCTCCTTATTCGTCTGAGCAAAAGATAGGTGAGATGATGGAACTCCCCATCGCCAAGAAAGGTGATGCCCGGTCTTTCAGGGAGTATCTTCTCCACCTCGATCACCTTCTCCGGCAAGATCATGTACCTGACGCCGGTCATATTTCCAGAGAAAACGTAACTGGCCAGACTTTTCAAAGTGCTCTGCTCCTCGTACACTCCATCGAAATCCAAGATGTAGATACGAGGAGATGCCATGAAAACACCTCCTCAACCTTCCCCCATCCTTTCTACAGGAGACTTCAGAATGCCTTCCGAAATAGGTTTTTCTTTTTCTGCCATTTCAAGAAGACTTCTGGGATCTAGCTTTTTCTCCTCGAGCCCGTCCCTGTAAGCCTCTATCCAGCATCTCATGGTTCTGACTCCCACCTCTGTGTGGAACTGAAGCCCTACAGCCTCGTCGAAGACAAATCCCTAACTCTGGCAAGCATCTGAGTTTTTCGAGCCTTGCTCCTTTGGAGGTGTCCAGGTATTCGAAACCCCGGCCCTTTTCTTTGAGGATATCTTCATCCCGAGGTCCTCTATCTCGACGTGTCGAAGGCAAGCACTTTCGTGCTACAAGCTTCCTTCAAGGTGAATGTGGAAGATTCCATCTTTGAAGTTGAAGAAGAGCTTGGGGTTGACATCCGTCTCGAAAAGATTCCCCTCGATGGTTTTTGAAAGAAGACCATCTTTCTTCTCAACAAAATAGGAGGTTCCACCTGGCACTTTGAACAGGGCTTCCAGAACACTGTCTTCCGCCTCGAAGTAAAGAGGGACATTTGCTTTCTGAAAACTGAATTTTGCGTTCAGAACACAGTCCCTTGCTTCGATGCGTGTGAACCTGTTTTCTCTGAACTCACCCTTCATCGTGAAAGCACCGTTTTCGAAAGAAAGCTCGAACGTGCCTTTTGGTATCTCGATTTCCACCATCTTCGGACTCAATTTTCTCCAGAGAGAGCCCCTCACGATCAGATCTGAACCGATTTTTAATACTTCTATCCCGTCGGACGTGGATATCCTGAACTCTTCACCTTCGGAAAGATGCACGGTGAAGCCACCTTTTTTGAACAGGATTCTCTTCACACCTGTGAAAACCTGAGACTTCTCGAGCGTCGAAGCCGATTCATAAGGCCATGCAAGAAGCAGCACCAGAAAGACAACGAACACCCCGACACTCAGAAAGTACACCCATTTCTTCTTCAAACCAAGGTAGAGAAAGTACACCCCAAGAGTTATCAAAATCAGAGGCCAGAACAAACTAAGGTTGTGAAGTATTCTTGCAAAAAACGAAAAGGTGAAAGCATCAAGAAAAATGGACATGAGAAGTAACACACCGATGAAGACAAGAAAGATACCAAATATCACCCTCATTTTTCATTCCTCCTCAAAAGTAGAAGAACGCCGAATATCACGAGCAGAACGGCCAGTACCACCTTCCAGGATACGTTGAAGAGAAACGGAAGAAAGGCTGAAACAAGGAGGACAATTCCCAGAAAAATGAGTAAACCACCAAGAAGGATCTTCAACCCTTCCGTGTTTTGAAACTGTTTAGATTCTTCCTCTCTCTCTTCTCCCTCCTCAGGCATGATAAGCCACGCGACGATGTAGAGTAGAAGGCCAGCACCCCAGGCAAGTGTGATGAGCACCCAGATGAGCCTCACAAGCGTCGGATCAATCCCGAAGTACTCGGCGATTCCACCACAAACACCCGCTATGATCCTGTTCTTTTTTGACCTTTTGAGCTGTTTCATGTACATCCCCCCTTTGGGGAATTCTAACACAGGGGAAGATGAGACAGTGAGGCGCGGGTTGGGATTGGATGAGCGCCTAAAAAAGTGTTGGAATCTGAAGTGTTTCACGAGAGTTGAAAGTTCCTTCAAAACCGTGATATTTGGGGTTCCAGAAGAGAAGTTCATCTCTGCGCTGAACAGACCGTTCGGAGTTCAGATCGGCCAACTTCTGAAAAGATCTCCGTTCGATTTGATTGAATGTTATTCCTGTATGTGGTATTATTATGAAAAAAGAAAAGCGAGGTCGAGGGCTGTGGTCTCCGAAAGAATCTTTAAACCAGTCTTCAAATTGTTCAAACGAAGAACAGGCATACTGGCTTTCACCGGAATGATCATTCTTCTGTTTTATATCTTTCTTGCGATCTTTGCACCGCTCATTGCGCCTTACGATCCTACCGTTCGAGTAGGAAGATCTCTACAACCTCCTTCAGAGAAACACATATTCGGAACAGACAACTTGGGTCGAGATATTTTCAGCAGGGTGATATACGGTTCGAGAATCGCTCTCACGGTGGCTTTCCTCGCCGTTCTCATAGCATCCGCCATAGGCATTCCTCTAGGACTCCTTTCCGGTTATGTTGGAGGTGTCTTCGATCGCGTTTTGACCCTGGTGATGGATGCCATCTACTCCTTTCCGGGGTTGATTCTCGCCATAGCGGTTGCAGCGGTACTGGGGCCGGGGATAATGAACATAGCGATATCGATCGCTGTTGTCTACGCGCCTACCTATTTCAGAGTGGTTAGAAATCAGGTTGCGAGTGTGAAGAACGAACTTTATGTGGAGGCGGCGAGGGCACTTGGTGCAAAAGACTGGGAAATTCTTGTAAGATACGTACTTCCTAACATACTTCCTTCGGTTGTGGTGGTTCTCTCCATGAATCTTGCGGACGCGATCATGACAGAAGCTGGATTGAGTTTCCTAGGACTCGGAATAGCACCTCCAACTCCGGATTGGGGATTCGATCTCAGCAACGGACAGCGGTTTATTCTGAGCAGGGCCTGGTGGGGTGTTCTGTTCCCGGGACTTGCCATCATCACCTCCGTTCTTGGTTTTTCCATGTTCAGTGAGGGCATGAGCGAGATCATAAACCCAAATGTCGGGGAGAGAAGCAAATGAAAGTACTCGAGCTGAAGAACGTGAGTGTAAGGTATCGGACAGAAAAAGGTTTTGTGAGGGCTGTTGAAGGCGTCTCTTTTGATCTGGAAAAGGGGGAGACGCTGGGTCTTGTTGGTGAGTCCGGCTGTGGAAAATCGACCCTCGGCTTTGCCATCATGAAACTTCTTCCAAAGGGAACCATCGTGGAAGGAAGTATAAAGGTAGATGGAACAGATGTTTCTTCACTCTCGGATGAGGAGATGAGGCAAATCAGAGGTCCAAAGGTTTCCATGATATTCCAGGATCCGATGACGTCACTCAATCCGATCCTCAAGATAGAAGATCACTTCGTGGAAATGATCCTCACACATAGACCTGAGCTCAGCAGGGAAGATGCCAGGGAGCTTGCGGCAAAGGCCCTGGAGGACGTCGGTATAAACAGAAACAGGCTAGGGGATTATCCTTTCCAGTTCAGCGGTGGAATGAGACAGAGGGTGATGATCGCTCTCTCCATCGTTTTGAATCCCGACGTGTTGATCGCAGACGAGCCTACCACGTCTCTGGACGTGATAGTTCAGGCGCAGATAATGGAACTACTTGAGAAACTCTCCAAGGAGCACAACATGTCTATGATATTGATAACCCACGACATGGGTCTGGTTGCAGAGGCCGCAGATAGAGTTGGTGTGATGTACGCGGGCCATCTGGTGGAACTCGCCTCGAAGGAGAGAATCTTCACCAATCCCCTTCACCCTTACACCGTCGGTCTTCTGAAATCCATACCAAACACTAACGTGAGTGACAGGGAGTTAAAGTACATACCCGGTTCTCCCCCCGATCTGTCGGATCCACCGAAGGGTTGCAGGTTTGCACCAAGATGTGAAAAAGCAATGGAGATCTGCCGTGAAAAGGTTCCACCCGAGCTCGAAATCGAAGGAACGCGGGTGAAATGCTGGCTCTACGGAGGAGATCAGAATGGTGCTCGTTGAGGTGAAAAAACTGAAGAAGTACTTTCCCGTGAGGCGGGGACCGATCGACGTGATACTGAGAAAACCAAAGAAGTTTGTGAAAGCAGTCGATGGTGTGAGTTTCCAGATCGAGAAAGGAAAAAGTCTGGGATTGGTAGGGGAGTCCGGTTCCGGAAAGACCACAACCGGTAGGGTAATTCTGAGGCTGGAAGAACCGACGGCCGGCACGATTCTGTTCGATGGAAAGGACATCACGAAGCTTTCAAAAGAAGAGATGAGAAAGCTGAGGAAGGATATGCAGATCATCTTCCAGGATCCGATGGCCTCTTTGAATCCGTACATGAAGGTGGGAAAAGCTATAGAACACGCCCTTGAGATACACGGGATCGGTGACAGATCATCGAGGAAAGAAATGGTTCTCGAGATGCTTCGGAGAGTGAATTTGGAACCTGCGGAAGAGTTCTACAGGAGGTATCCGAAGGAACTCTCGGGAGGGCAGAGACAGAGGGTGGTCATAGCGCGCGCCCTGATCCTGAAGCCCCGCTTCGTGGTCGCCGATGAAGCAGTGGCCATGCTCGATGTGTCTGTAAGATCGCAGCTTCTCAAACTACTCCAGGACCTCCGAAAAGAATTCAACCTCACCATGCTTTTCATTACGCATGACCTTGCCACAACAAAGTACGTGTGCGACGAGATAGCTGTTATGTACCTTGGAAAGATAGTGGAGATAGGTAGCTTCGAGGACATCTATGTGAATCCAAAGCATCCGTACACCCAGGCTCTCATCTCCGCTGTCCCTGAACCCACTCTCGAAAAAAAGAGGAAGTTCATACCCGAAGGAGAGACCCCAAATCCAATAGACGTGCCATCTGGATGCAGATTCCATCCCAGGTGTCCCTACAGAATGGATGTATGTTTGAAGAAAGAACCTCAACTCAAGGTACTGGAGAGAAATCACAGGGTGGCGTGTCATCTCTACATCTGAAGGGAGGTAGTGGGTATGAGGAAGCTTGTCTGGTTGTTTCTGGTCTTGGCGGTGACACTCTCGTTTGCGGCGAAAGACATCATCGTGGTGGGTACCACGGACAAGATCAGAACTCTCGATCCTGCCAACTGTTACGATTACTTTTCCTCGAACATACTCCAAAACGTCATGGTTGGGCTGGTTGACTATGAGATAGGAACCAGCAACCTGAAACCGATGCTCGCAGAAAGATGGGATGTCGATGAAACGGGAACCGTCTACACATTCTATCTGAGGAAGGACGCACAGTTCGAGGATGGAACACCGATCGACGCACACGTGTTCAAGTACTCTTTTGACAGAGTTATGAAGCTCAACGGGGATCCTGCGTTTCTGCTTTCGGACATAATTGAGAAAACAGAGGTGGTTGACGATTACACGTTCCGCGTGACACTGAAGTACCCATTCTCTGCGTTCGTCTCCGTTCTCGGTTACACCGTGGCCTATCCGGTGAACCCGAAAGTTTATCCTGCCGATTCTTTCTACGAAGGAGTGCCCTCAGCCTCCGGCCCTTACAGGGTTAAAGAGTGGATCAGAGACGTAAGGATTGTTCTTGAGGCCAATCCGAACTACTTCGGTGAAAAACCCAAGACGAAGACCATCGTGATCAACTTCTACGAGAGCGCCTCCACCCTCAGACTGGCACTCGAAACAGGAGAGATCGATGTCGCTTACAGGCATCTCGATCCGAGGGATATCATCGATCTTGAAGGAAGAGAGGATATTGTTGTCTACAAAGGGAACAGCCCACAAATCAGATATCTCGTGATAAACGTGACGCAGCCTCCGTTCGACAACGTGAAGGTAAGGCAAGCACTCGCTTATGCAGTCGACAGATCTGTCATCGTTGAAGATGTGTTCGCGGAACTCGCAAAACCACTGTACTCGATGATCCCGGAGGGTATATGGGGACACAAAAATGTCTTGCCTGAAAGGGATCTGGAGAAAGCCAGAGCACTCCTCAAAGAAGCTGGTTACGACAAAAACAATCCGCTCACGATTGACCTCTGGTACACACCCACGCATTACGGAACGACGGAAGCGGACGTTGCTCAGGTGCTGAAGGAATCCCTCGAGGAAACAGGGGTCATAAAGGTGAATCTAAAGTACGCCGAGTGGTCCACCTACGTGGAATACTTCCTGAACGGCACCATGGGATTGTTCCTGCTTGGATGGTATCCAGACTACCTCGATCCAGACGATTACGTGTGGCCCTTCCTGAGCGAAAGTGGTGCGAAGTCTCTGGGAAGCTTCTATTCGAACTCAGAAGTGGAAAACCTCATGATAGAAGCTAGAAAACTCACCGATCAGGAGAAGAGAGCTGAGATCTACTACAAGGTGCAGGAAATCCTCGCCAGAGACGTCCCCTACATACCCCTCTGGCAGGGTGTTGCAACCTGTGCAGCGAAAAAGCAGGTGAAGGGAATTCTGCTTGAACCCACGCAGATATTTAGATACTACATACTCTACTGGGAGGAGTGAACCCTTGCCGCCCCTTCCGGGGCGGCTTTTGGAGGTGCCACGATGTCTCTCAAGAACTATGTGATAACAAGGGTGATTCTTGCCGTTCCGATGGTTCTCATTTTGCTTGCCCTCATATTCCTGATCCTCAGAATCGTACCGGGTGATCCTGTGATCGCCATTCTCGGGGGAAAGGCTCCAAAGGAAGTGATAGAACAAAAAAGGCACGAACTTGGCCTGGACAAACCCATCGTTGTTCAGTTCTTTGATTATATCGGAGGGCTTCTCAAAGGTGACCTTGGAAAATCCACCTTGACCGGAAGACCCATCTGGGATGAAATCAAAGAGAGATTTCCGGCAACACTGGAGCTCACGCTCTTCTCCTTCGTTATAGCCGTTCTTGTAGGTATTTTCTGGGGAAGCTTTGCCGCGTATAAGAGGGACAGTGGTGTCGATATAGGTGCCAGGATGTTCTCAATGGTGATGTACGCCGTTCCAGTGTTCTGGTTCGGTTTGATGATGCAGTACATCTTCGGAGTTGTTCTGAGATTGCTTCCCGTGGGAGGAAGGATTTCCCCCACCGTAGATCTGAAAGTGATAACAGGTATCTATTCAATAGATGCTCTTCTGACGGGAAATTGGGATGCATTGAAAGACGTCTTCGAACATCTCTTTCTTCCAGGACTCACGCTCGGTCTCGTGATCTCCAGCATCTTCGTTCGTATGGTGAGAAACAACACCATTCTGACGCTCGGCCAAGACTTTGTGAAAGCTGCTCGTGCCCGCGGATTGAAGGAAAAGGTGGTCCTGTTCAGGTACGCTCTCAAGAACGCTCTGGTTCCCATATTCACTATGATGGGACTTCAGTTTGCTCTCCTTCTGGGAGGGGCGGTCCTCACTGAGACCACTTTCTCATGGCCAGGACTCGGAAGCTATCTTGTGATGAAGATCAGGTACAGGGATTTCCCTGCCATTCAGGGAACGGTGGTCTTCTTTGCACTGATCGTCGTGATGATAAGCATCCTTGTGGATGTGATCAACGCCCTGATAGACCCGAGAGTGAGGTATTGAAAAAGAGCGGGGGAATCCCGCTCACAGAAGCTCTTCTAGGTTTCTTTTCACCTCTTTTATGAACTCCTCGAGCGTCACATACCTGTCGATCGGTGGGTCTGTGAAGGGCTGAAGGTCCTTCGTGATTACACCCGACTCTATGGTTTTTATAACTGCTTTCTCCAGCTTGTCGGCAAACTCACATACCTCAGGTGTGTTGTCGAATTCTCCTCTTTTTTTGATCGCCCCGGTCCAGGCAAAAATAGAGGCGGTTGGATTCGTCGAAGTTTTCTCACCTTTCAGGTATCTGTAGTAGTGTCTTCTCACCGTGCCATGAGCGGCTTCGAACTCGTAAACACCATCGGGCGAGACGAGGACCGATGTCATAAGACCGAGGCTCCCAAAACCAGCGGCGATCATATCGGACATGATGTCCCCTTCATAATTCATACAGGCCCAGAGCATTCCTCCCTCGCTTCTCAGAATCTGGGCAGCTGCATCGTCGATGAGCAGGTACCTGTAGTTCACTCCGGCCTTTTCAAGGTCTTCCTTCCTTTTGTCCACCTCTTCCTGAAAGATATCCTTGAAATACGCATGGTACACCTTTGAGATCGTGTCTTTCGTTGCAAACCAGATGTCTACTTTCTCTGAGATCGCATAGTTGATACACGACTGTGCAAAACTCCTGATGGATCTTTCAAGGTTGTGCATTGCCATCACAACACCGTTTCCTTCAAACCTGTGGACCAGCAGGGCTTTATTTTCTCTGCTCCTCACCACGAGTTCAACTTCTGCTGGACCTTTTACCCTTGCCTCCACTGCATTGTATATATCTCCGTAGGCGTGCCTTCCGATGATGATAGGCTTTTTCCAACGCTTCACGAGGGGTGGCACGTTCTTCACCATGATAGGCTTTCTGAAGACAGTGCCATCGAGATAGGCTCTGATTGTGGCGTTTGGACTCTTCCAGGCTTTTTTCAGGTTGTACTCCTTCACCCTCTCTGCATCAGGCGTGATTGTTGCGCACTTTACACCGACACGGTACCGTTTTATCGCTTTTGCTGCCTCGATCGTTATCTGATCGTCCGTCTCGTCTCGCTTTTTTATCCCAAGATCAAAGTAGACCAGAGGAATGTCAAGATAGGGAAGGATGATCTCTTCCTTGATCATCTTCCACATCACACGCGCCATCTCATCACCATCGAGTTCGACGATGGGATTCATGACCTTTATTTTCTCCACGCCTCGTACCTCCCTTTCTGTGATGGTTGCTATTACTAATGATACCATCCCTTTTTAGTTCCCAGTCATAAAGTTCTCTTATCTCGTCTATCACCCCTGTGAAAGCCTCGACAACATCAGGAGAATAGGATATTCCTGAAAGATTTCTTATCTCTTCGGCAGCTTCATCGAAGCTTTTTTTAGCTTTGTAAGGTCTGTGGGAGACCATAGCATCGAGACTGTCCGCCACTGCGACTATCTGGGCAGAAAGAGGTATTTCATCACCCTTCAGCCCGTGTGGGTATCCTTTCCCGTTCCATCTTTCATGGTGGTAGAGGGATACTTCAGCAGCAAGTGATAGAACAGGGGATCTCGAACCTTTAAGTAATTCGTATCCAAATATCGTGTGCAGTTTCATGATCTCGAATTCCTCATCTGTGAGTTTTCCTCTTTTCAGCAGAATTGCTTCCGGTACGAACACTTTCCCCATATCGTGGAGCGGAGCCGCCTTCTCCAGCAATTCCACAAACACTTGGGACGATCCCATTTTTTCCGCTATCAGAGCACTTATTCTTCCAACCCTCTGAGTGTGTGTGTGGATTTCGTAATCTTTGAGTTCTATAACCTTCGACACCACAGCGAGTAGCTCCTGAGCGAGTACTTCTTTTTCTTTTCTGAGTGTCTCCAATTCACAAACAAGATTTTCTTCCTCTTTCATGTACCTTGCTATTTCTCTTTGTTGAAGTCTCACAATGCTGATCTGCTTCATCATTCTACACATTTTTGCTTCATGAAATCTTCTTACGAGGATCATGTGCTCTATCACACCGATGAGTTCACAGGGATTGATGGGTTTGAATATCACATCGTCAACACCGAGATCTGCCAGTATCTCCAACCACTCTTCGTTGTATGGAATTGCCACAAGAATGAATCTGTTTGTATTCGATCTCATCTCTTTTATCTCCTTTGTCAGCCTGTCCGTTAGTCCGTTCAGCTCAAGAAAGATTCCCTCCACTTCGTTCAATCTCTTGTTTATGTTTCTTTCGTTGCACTGCACGATTTCTACGCCGATCTTTGATAGCATATCTTCCAGCCATGCCACACTGCTATCTTCTGTATAAAAAAGCAACCGCATCACACCACCTCTCATATTCTGAAGAACTCGATCCTCCTCTGGAGATCCTGTGCAAGTTCAGCGAGATTCTGGGCAGAGGCAGAGAGCTCTTCGAG
>NZ_JAGGZH010000043.1 GCF_021162145.1 Thermotoga sp. | reverse complement strand
CCACACACCCTTCCTCGAGTACGCCAGTGAGAGGATGAAAGAAGAAGTGGAGAAAATAGCGTTCAAAAAACCAAAATGGCCCATAGTGATGAACTCCACTGCCGAACCAACCGAAGATCCAGAGGAGATAAAAAAGAACGTAATAGAGCAAATAACAGGTCCTGTTCTCTGGAAACAATCGGTGGATACAATGAAAAGAATGGGTGTGGAAGAATTCGTAGAGGTGGGACCAAAAACGGTTCTGAGAAATCTCTGCAAAAGGATGGGAGTGAATGCGGTACACTTCACCGAACTTCTCTCAGGATGAAGGCGCCATCTATAAGGACTGGGACCACACCGAAGAGGTCCTCTCTCAGACAGAAATCTATATCTTTTTCGAACCCAAAGAAGATCAGTCTTCTGGCGTGGGAGGAGTGCTTTTTTATCTCCTCTCTTACGCTTTTTACCGATTCAAAGTATCTTTTCGCCACAAGAGCACCGTCTACAAGATCATCTCTTTCCAGCCTCTTCACGATCATTCCAGCAAGTAAGAAATCCTCCAGAGAGAATTTTCCGTTGGTTCCGGCACAGGCAATGGTAATACTCTCTTTTTCTTTCAGATACTCAACGACCGCAGAGACATTCAAAAAAGACGCGGCGATGATGCTATTACCTTCTATCTTCTCGATCACCTGGGTGCCGTTCGTTGTCGTGAGGACGATGGTTTTACCGGAGACTACTTCACTTTTATACTCCAGAGGTGAATTTCCGAGATCGAAGCCTTCGAGCTTTTTGGCGTTTCTTTCTCCACAGACAAGGGTGTTCTTACTTCTTTTTGCCAGGGCATCTTCCACCTTCTTCACGGGAACAACTTCCCTTGCACCGTTCGCAAGGGCGGTGACAATAGTACTGGTAGCTCTCAAAACGTCCACGACCACCACCGTTTCATCCTTCACGACAAAGCATGGTACCATCACAACGTCTATCATCCCATCACCCTCTCCAGCATCTCGTCGAGGTCCTTCGTGTTGAACGGGTTGTAAACGGGAAGATCTGTCCTGAACGGTGTGTCCAGATACACCCCGGCCACAACCCTGGTGCCTGAAAGCATCTCTATTAATTTTCTTTCTTCCTCGAAATTTGGCCTTTTGGGTATCTTTGGAAAAGATTCGAAGTGGTCTCGCTTCGGATCGTGAACCAGGAAGACAAAATCGGGGTTGGATCCGTGGAGAAGTCCCAGAGCGACCTGACCATAAGCTGGATGTCTCAGCGCTCCTTGTCCCTCAACGAAGACGATTTCTTTTCCCATCCGTTCCAGTTCCAGGATGGTTTTTTCCACCACGCCAGAAACGAAATCGGCGGGAATGGCGTCTATCACGCACCCCGCGTCCGCACCTATCAAGATCCCGGTCTGACCTGTGGCCATGAAACCTGCCTTTATCCCCTTTTGAAGTGCCCTTTCCCAGAACTGAACGGTGGTTGTCCTTTTCCCAACCACACAATCCGTTCCGAAGACACCAACGACTTTTATTTCTTTCCGGTATATATCACCGGAGAAGACTCTCAGATCCACTGGTGGAACACGAACGTCTACAATTCTCGCCCCGCTTTCCCGAGCCAGTCTTAAGAACTCCGTTTGCTGAGAGATCTTGAAGTGAAGTCCAGACACAACATCAAAACCACTTGACAGGGCATCTTTCACGAGCTGAGCGATCTTTTCTTCAAGATACCCCCCCGGATTGGATATGCCAACGATCACAACTTTCGCACCGAACTCTTTAATCTTTCCTATCGAAGATACTACAGGAACATCAAAACGAACCGGCTGGACAAAATCACTCGCTTTCTTTCCATCGTGCTCCGCAACGATGCACACTGGCTTGAAGAGTCTACTGTGTCTGAGAAGACCGTAGGTGGTCTTTGCATGCAGTGTTCCCAATTGTCCCCAGGCTATTATCGCGACAGGAGTCCCTGGCTGGTATAATCTCCAGAGGTTCATCCTCTTCCCTCCATTTTTCTAAGATTCTACCACAGGGGGAGTTTTTCTGAGGATAGCAGTCGTTGGCGGATCTTTCTGGGACATTTTCGTGTTTGGAGAAGAGCCTCATTCGGTGGTGATCAAAGAGTCGCCCGGTGGCTCAGGATTGAACGTGGCATACGGACTTTTCCTTCTGGGGTACGACGTGGATTTTTACTCCAACGTTGGAAATGATCATAGAGGAAAACATATAGTGAAAATCCTGAACGATAAAGGATTTGACATATCGTGTATGAGGATCATTCGGAGTGGAAGAACAGGGCTTTTCATAGCATTCAACGACAAGCCTCTTGCCGTCGAGCCGGGTGTAAACAGAGAAAAGGTTGATGTTCCACTCACAATGGACGATTACGATCTTGTCTTCGCGACGGGTGAAGTGCCAGAGGAGACTCTAGAGATTGTGTGCAAAAGGGGTCACAACGTGGTGATTGATATTGGGCCCAGAGCGAAGATCGACACCACCGATTTGAAGGTACTTGTCATAGGAAACGAAGAGGAGTGTTCCAGAACCAGATGCGACGTGGTGAAGATGGGGCCGAAGGGTGCAAGATGGGGTGATCTGGTGGCAGCGGCAAGTGGAGAACCATTCCCCTACTCCCTTGGTCTGGGGGATCTGTTCGATGCTGTACTGATCCACGGGCTCATCAGAGGAAGATCACGTAATGAAGCGCTTGAAGAAGCAGTAGAGTACACGCAACTTTTCGGCCAGAAAGATCCGGTAACGCCCTTCGAAAGAATTTCACAACTCGAATTTCTCAACACGAGCGACAAAGCGTCTAAAGATCACGACAAACCCGGCGACGTTTCCTGTCACGACGGACAGTAGAGACAGTATGAACAGAAGATACGACCCGAGCGAAAGAACGTACCCGAGAACGGCCACCACCCCGAGGGCCAGAAGTTGCACCAGAAGAACTTGAGGTGTGGAGAAGACTTTCGCAGGGTTCGCGAGTTGTCCCGCCTTCTCCCACTTCGAAAGAAGAAGCCCGATCGACGAGACAAGAAGATAAAGGCTCAGACACACAGGAATGAAGGAAAGATAGAGAAAACGCCTCTGGTAAAAGACCAGGAAGACCACGTAGGCTGAAACAACGATGGTGTTGAGAGAAGAAGGAACGAACACCTTCGAAAGAACAATATCTCTCACTCTGACAGGAAAAATCTTCGGAAGGGGCCAGACTTCCATTTCCTTTCTCCAGAGCATGGCAGTCATCGTGGCGTTGTAGAGGGCAGAAATACCGCATGCGAAGATTAATCCGAAATCTGCACTTCCTACGATCGTCATCAGAACACCAAAGCCCACCGGGTAGAAGAGAAAGTAAACCATCCTCTCTTCGCGAACGAGTGTGATGAAATCCTTTTTGAAGAACCCTCTGCCCGGAAACTTCTTCTCTCCAACCTCACGTTCTCTTTCTCTCACGTATGTGATGGGCTCAAAGACTGTTTTTTGTGCTATTCGGTGAAAGACCAGAAAGGAGAGAATCGTGAGAAGAAGTTCGTAGACAAGGAAAATGGGTTTGACGTGGGAAAGAACAGGATACGCCAGAAAATTCCACTTCGAAGCGACGAATCTTCCCACTGATGCAGCAAAATCTGGAATGTTCACGATCACCAGAAACCCAAAGACGGCAAGAAGCTGTATCACGGAGGAAAGTCGACGCGCCGCTGACTGACTCAAAACCTTTCCAAAAACTATCGACAGTATCGAACCCAGAAAGACGAGGAAAAAGAGATGCAAAATTCCTGACATCAGTGGAATTAGATCTTTAGTGAGAAAAGAAAGCATCAGAAAGTTCAGAAACATCGCTATTAAAACAAAGGATTGATAGAAAAGGGACATCAACATCTGATAAATGACAATCGTGCTCCTTTTGATCGGCATGGTGAGAAGGAGTTCAATTTCTTCCTCCAAAACAAGAGAATGAGAAAGGTAAAAGGAAATCCCAAGGAGAAACATCACGGAAAACAAGGTGGTTGAAAACGTCAAAGAGGCAACGAGAACTTTTTCTCCGAATTTGTTCAACAGTTCCTCGAAAGTCTTTCCCATGAGAGAGTAAAAGAGCACCCCTATCATCAGAACCGAGAAAAAGATAGTATACAAACCCTTTTTTCCCTGAGGACTGGCGTACTTCATGAGGACAAAGAGTTTCCTCATGACTCACAACTCCTTGATGATTTCCTCTATTTCCTCGTTTTCCGCTGTGAGTTGAAGGAAGAGGTCTTCCAGAGAGGCTTTTTCCTGGCCCGCAAGTTTTCTGAGTTCTTCCATGGTACCCTCCGCTATGAGTTTTCCCTTGTTTATGATACCGATCCTGTCACACATCTTCTCTGCGATCTCCAGAATGTGGGTGGTGAGAAATATTGTAACCCCTTCGTCAGCATACTTTCTCAGAAGGAGCTTAAGGATTTTGGCACTCTTCGCATCGAGCCCTACCGTGGGCTCATCCAGAAAGATCACCCTGGGTTTTCGCATGAAGACACTGACCAGCATGAGTTTCTGCTTCATTCCATGTGAAAGTTCCCCCACTCTCTTTCCAAGGTAATCCACTTTGAAGGCCTCGCAGAGTTCTGCTATCCTCCTGCTGGTCTCTTCCCTGTTGAGACCGTATATCTCCATGATGAAATCCAGAAACTCCTTTCCCGTCAGGTGAGTGTAGATCTTCGGCTCGTCCGGGACAACTCCGATGCTTTTCTTTATCTCTATCTCGTGTGACCTCATGTTCATTCCAAGGAGCTCTATCTCACCCTCGGTCGGCTTCAAAACACCCGTGAGCATCCTTATGGTCGTGGTCTTCCCAGCACCGTTTGGTCCCAGAAAACCATATATCTCACCAGGCCTCACCGTAAGATCGATATGATCGACAGCGACGAAATCACCAAATCTTCTCGTCAACCCTTTGGCAATTATCAAAGGAATCAACTCCTTTCTTTTACCACCCATCTACCGCTGACGAGTCTCACTCCCAGATAAACGAAGGGAGTGTCGATCAAAGCGATGATCAGTTTCACTGCGTACTGAGAGAAGGTCATCTGAACGAGAACACTTCCAGAAACCGTTCCGCCGAATGCCAGAGAGATGAACGCAAGAGTATCGATGAATTGAGAGACCATCGTGGAAAGGTTGTTCCTGAGCCACAGATGTGATCCTCTGGTGATCTTTTTCCAGAAGTGGAAGGCCCAGACATCGTGGGACTGCGAAAGAACGTAAGCCAGGATGCTCGCAAGGACGATCCTTGGTGTCGCACCGAACACCTTCACAAAGGCTTCGTTGTTTTCGAAGATGGCAGCGGGAGGATAGAAGACGGTGATCTGCGAGTAGACTACAAGGATCAACGAGGTGAAGAAGCCTGTCCACACCACTTTCTGAGCAGTTCTTTTTCCATAAACCTCCGACACAATGTCCGTTACAGCAAACGTGATCGGATAGCACAGAACCGCCACGGGAACAAGGAAAGGACCTATGTTCACAAGCTTCCCGGCGATCACGTTCGAGATGGTCAGGGCAGCAACGAATATTCCTGTCAAAAGTATCAATCTTTCATTCAGCTTTTCCATCGTTTTTTCCCTCCAGTGAACCTATCTGTGTTGTGGTCCTTATCCCGCCTCTTATATTGTATATTACAGTGACTCTCAGACGATCCGTTTTCAGAAGGCTCTTCAGGTCTTCGTAGATTCTTTTCGTCGCTTCTTCCTGATATATTCCTACGTTTCTGAAGCTGACGAAATAGTACTTCAGAGACTTGAGTTCAACGATCTTTCCACCATCGGGATAGTACTCTATGATCACCTTGCCTATGTCCGGGAGGCCAGAAAAAGGACACACGGCGGAGAATTCATCGGTTTCGATCTTGATGTACTCCTCTTTCCCATCAAAATCTATGGCTTCCAGAAAGTCTGTTCTTATCGCATCATGCCCTTTGAAGTCAAAGATTCTTCCCTCTGCCTTCGGCATGTTCTCACTCCTCCAGCATGAGTTTTATCTTGCCCAGCACCTCTTTCGGATTTCTTCCAAACACCCTTATCATCGCCTCTTTTCCCCACCATCCTTCATCGTATATTATGTCAGGAGGTGATTTCAGCTTCAATATCGCCTGCTCTACCATCCACACCATGGATTGACCTTCTTTTTTCTGAACCTCCTCCGGTTCCTCGGATCTGTCGTAACGGTAGACTTTCAATCCCTTTCTCTTCGCCCTCTCCACATACTCCTTCTTGTACTTTACATTCGTCGTACACCTCAGATGCGGATAGAATCGCATCAAGGCAACCGTCATCCGCGCAGTGTGGGACTTGTCCTTGAAAGAAGCACAGGACACAGCAACTGCCTTTCCCTCTTTGAGGCGGATTCTTCCTGGAAATTTTCCCACTTCAAACTCACTCTGTGCCCAGGGCAAAGCGTAAGAAATGTTCTGACCAACCTCCGGTACTGTGAAAGGCCCTATCTCAAGGAACTCGGGAAGAATTTCGTCCAGCGTGTTGAGAACATCGTATTTGTGCCAGTCACGGAGGAGCTTCTCTGTTTCCACCACTCTCGATGATCTTTCCAGGATCTTTCTCAACAAATCCATGGCAGATCTGATCGCTTCTTCCACCGGGTAATTGAGAGCCAGAAAACCAGCAACCGCACTGGAAAAAGCGCAACCTGTTCCGTGGAACTCTCCAGGTACTCTTGGAGTTTCAAAGACAAGGTCCCTGTACTTCACCCTTATTCTGTCACCTTCTTCGTGGCCACCTGTAATGATGAAGTTTTCCTGCTCCCCAATTCTTCGTGCTTCCTTGCTGTTCAGCACGACGTAGTCAGCATACTTGGTGAATTTCTTTACTTCCTCCGGATCTTGAAACTTGAAACCAGAAGAAGACTCAAGTACAACGTTCCACACAATGATCGAATCTGGAAACATCTCCTTCAATCTTTTCACCACTTTGGGAAGAACAAGACCAATCTTTATCGTCTTCGGTGGGGAAAGTACCTCTACCTCCTTTCTCATCTCCTCCCAGTCCCTGAAACTCACCGAAAAGACCCTTTCTTCATTTTGAACCGTCAGAGCGGAGATCACCCCGTGTGTCTTCACCCCAAGGGCAGAGAGAGTCTTCACATCTTGAAGGATCCCCGCCCCCGCGGAAGGGTCGAGCCCGGAAACAACCAGTACCATCATAGATCCCTCCAGTACTCGAGGAGCCTCTCCAGACCTTCACTGCACTCCGGGGTTGGTTCTATAACGAAGTCTGCGTCTATGTCTTTTATGAACTTTAAAATTTCAAAGAAATTCTTCGAATCACCCCAGGGAGCGTGATGACACCTCTTATAGGTCTCGGTATCAGCGTAGTATATGTGGAACTCTTCTATCAGGTCTGAAAGCTCCTCGATGAACTTCACAGGGGAAACACCATAGATCTCGGCGTCAAGAAGAAGATGACCTATATCCACACACATGGTGCATCCCGTGTTCTCCAAAAAGATTCTGTAGTCCTTTGCACCGTGAAAATGATCGTTTCCGTGGACGTTTTCCGCTCGAACTTCGATGATCTCCACTAGCTTGGAAAATTCTCTTTCCAACTCCTTGTATATGGAAAGCCAGTTTTCTTTTTGAACAGCATTTGGAAAGTGAACAACCATGTACTCTGCTCCGATCTTTCTGGAAAGCTCGGCACACTTTCTGTTCACAGAGAATGTGTCTTTTCGCTTTTCTTCGTTCAACGAAGTAGGATTTGGATGATGATCAGCGTATCTGTAAACAAAAGGAGCATGAACACCAAAACTCTTACCCGCAAAGAAGCAGAGGACACGCTCCAGGTCCTCCATTTTGAAGAAACCAAGCTCGTATACATCGGCCTGAGGTAGTGTTTCGAGAAGATCTGTATTGCTCCTTATGATGCTCGTAGAAACACCCTTCCTCAAGAGAACTCCTCCGCTATCTTTATCGCACAGAAGGGGCCACACATGGAACAACCCTTGTCAGGATACGGCCTTTTTTCGTACTTTTTCCTCGCAACGTCCTTTCCCAGGGAAAGTTCAAACATCGTTTCCCAGTCGAAACTCTTTCGTGCAAGGGCCATACGTCTTTCCAGTTCCCAGGCTTTCTTGTTCCCGCGTGCAACATCTGCTACAACCGCTGCTATCTTAGATGCTATCACACCCTCTCTCACGTCCTCGGCATCTGGAAGGGAAATGTGCTCCGACGGAGTCACATAGCAAAGAAAGTCCGCACCGTAGTAGCCGGCGAGGGCGCCTCCGATCGCGCAGGCAATGTGATCGTATCCCATCGCCCTGTCGGTGGGAAGGGGTCCAAGAAGAAAGATGGGTGCGCCTTTTCCAACTTTTTTCATGAGTTTTACGTTCATCTCCACTTCGCTCATCGGTACATGGCCAGGACCTTCCAGCATCACCTGAACTCCTTTTTCCCTTGCCCTCTCCACGAGTTCTCCCATCACAAAGAGCTCTTCGAACTGCTGAGTATCGCTTGCGTCCACCACAGCACCAGGCCTCATTCCATCTCCAAGACTCAGTGTAATGTCGTACTCCTTTGCGATGTCTAAGAGCTCATCGAAATG